>CAVGNL010000032.1:0-4967 GCA_963630455.1 Prevotella sp. CAG:755 | reverse complement strand
TCTTATTAATCTGCCTTCGAAGATAAGGCTTCCATGGCACGAACGGTTTTGCTTTTTTTGTTAAGAACGAATTCTATGCCGTTTTCATTAAGGAATTGCTGAAGATATTTTTCCGCATCGCCTTCGTTATTATGTTCAAGTTCAATTTCGTAATCCGTATGGCCTGAATATGTGTTTTTGTCGATCGAAAGTTTTCCGTTTTCGTAAGGAACGTCAATTCTATCCGTTACGAGCGATGTTTTTATTTTTAAGGTTTTCGTGTGAATATCAAGCATGTTGAGCATTTTCTTGATATCGCCATCTGGAAAGATGGATTTGTCGCGGAAATTAACGAAATCCTCTTTGCTCCATGTGCAATTCTTTTCTAATAAGCCCTGCGAAAGCGGGACTTTCAAAGTCATTTCAAAATGATTGCCTTTTTCCCTAATGCGAAGGGCTAATTTTTCCTTCGAAAGAATATTGTCTTTAGAATCAATATAATGATTTGTTTGAGTGTAAACTCCGTATTTCATGTATTTTAAAGCTAATTTTTCGTAGTCCGCTTTCGAGACTAATGCTTTGGCTTCGATTTCAATTGCATTGCTCATATTAACACCTCAGTGGTATTATAACGCATGTATGAAAATTCTCGAGAACGAATTCTTTTTAAAAAATCTTTGGTGGATAATCCTTTTGGGTGTTATCTTGCTAGCCGGAATCATAATTCTTGCGGCCAATTTTGCAAAAAACAACCGCAAAACCAAGGTAAAAATCATTAATATTGATGATAGCCTCATTGCAATAGGCGGGAAAGACAACATTATTTCTCATTCTTTATCTGGATCAAGGATAAACCTAGTTTTGAAAGATTATTCTCTTGTTGACAGGGAAAAATTAAAAAGTGCGGGTGCGACAGGATTCATTTTGAAGAGCGATAAGCTCACTATCGTTTTTAAGGACAACGCTGAAAAAGTATACAAAGATCTTTTTAAATAGGGGACATAAACATGGAAGAAAAAGAAAGACGTTCAATCAAACAAGTGTTCTTGGATTTTTTGAAGGGCATAACTTTAGGGATTTCGGCCGCGATCGCAGGACTTTCGGCAGGAACGATTGCTGTTGCCGAGGGATGTTATGATACTTTGATTAACGCCGTTTCGAATCTTCGCAAGAAATTCAAGGAAAGTTTTTTAATTCTTCTCCCTTACGTATTGGGTTTATTTTTAGGGGCTGTTGGTGCGTTGGTTGGCATTCAAAGAGGATATAAAGCGGCTCCATTTTCTTTGACTTCTTTTTTTGCGGGCTTGGTTATCGGCTCTCTTCCTGTGACGATAAAGGAAATTAGAAGAGGCAATAACGGAAAAGAAAAAATTGCTCATTGCCTTTCTTTTGCTCTTTGCCTTCTTCTTGCCGCTGGATTAGGTGTTATAACCGCTTTGCTAAAATGGCAGATTACTTTCTTTAACGCAGACGGGAGCTTTGCTTGGTATACCTATCTTTTAATGATTCTTGCGGGAGTTATTGGTGCTTTCGCATGCATAATTCCCGGGATCTCTGGTTCGATGTCGCTTATGGTTCTTGGCGTTTATTATCCTATTCTCAATGCTTATACAGGCAAGGACTCAATTTGGCATGCGTCAAATAAGCTAACGATCGTTTTGGGCATCGTTTTGGCGCTTCTATTTGCTATTGGCGCCATAATCGGAGTTATCATTGGCTCAAAAACGATGAAACATCTTCTTTCTAAATTCCGCGTTACGACTTTTTATGGAATTCTCGGCTTGATTTTAGGCTCGGTCGTCTCGATGTATATTAATTCCTCAATTTTCCCATATTACGGAGGGATTGAAGAAAACGGCACCTTAGTTCAAATACATACTTGGGACTATATTCTTGGAGCGGTTCTCTTCCTAATAGCTGCTCTTGGAATATTTCTCCTTTTGCATTTTATCAATAAGAAAAAAGCTTCCGAAGAAGCTTAGTTGGTAAAGACGTGCAGTTTTAAATCCTCTGTTGGCAAACCCATCACATTATCGAAACTGCCTTCGATTTTTTCAATAAGCGGAAAGCCATCTTGGATTCCATAGGCCCCGGCTTTATCTAGGGGCTTAAATTTTAGAACGTATTGATTTATTTCTTCATTGGTCAAATGACGAAAATAAACGTATGTGCGCACCGTTCTTGATATTTCTTTTCCATTTCCTAGGTATGTATAAGAGGTCAAGACGATTTGCTTCTTTCCGCTTTCTTCTTTCAGCATTCGGATTGCATCTAAGTCATCTTTTGGTTTTTCGAGCACCTTTCCTCCAAGAATCACTATTGTATCAGCGGCTAAAACCTCATCATTTGGATATGAGGATTTAATCGCATAGGCCTTAAGCTTGCTCTCTTCCTTTGACAATTTTGATGGATCTAAAGCTTTATCCAAAGCTCTTTCATCAACATTTGGCGAAAGAATAATGAAATCCGACACTAATTTCTTTAACAAGATTTTTCTTCGGGGAGAAGAGGAAGCGAGGATTAACATATTATTTCTCCGAAGCGTTCATGATGATTGGAACGATCATTGGATTCCTTTCGGTTCGACGGTATATGTAATGAGACAACGCTTCTTTGATGGCAGATTTAATTTCTGAATAGGAAGCTTTATGCGTCAAAACTTGATTGACTACTTCTTGAGCGTGAATTTGGGCGTGTCTAATAACATGAGTATCTTCCGAAACATTGAATCCGCGCGAATAAACAATAGGCGGAACGATTAATTTGTTTCTCTTGGAGTCTAAGGTCATAAGGACACAAACAATGCCGTTGTTCTTAAGCTGTTCGCGGTCATTGATTACCGCGCTGGAGAGACCGTCTAAGTCAGTTCCGTCGATATAAACATCTTCTGCCGGAACATGCATTCCAAGAGACTTGACGACGTGATTACGTAATTGGAGCATATCGCCATTTGAACAAATGAAGATATTTTCTTTTGGCATGCCGATTTCTTCGGCGATTCCAGCATGTAACTTTAACATACGGTATTCGCCGTGCGCTGGCATGAAATATTTAGGATTGGTCAAGCGTAGCATCAAACGTAATTCTTGTCTGGAAGGGTGGCCGGATGAATGGAGAGAGAAAGCCAAACCATTTTGTTTGACATCGGCTCCTTCCTTAACTAGGAGATTAACAAGTTTATCAATCAGAGCGCCATTACCAGGAATTGGGTTCGAAGAGAAGATTATCGTATCTCCAGGAACGATATGGACGTTCTTATGCTCGCCCTTAGCTATACGCGAAAGAGCCGCCATTCTTTCGCCTTGAGATCCAGTGCAAAGAATGCAAATCTCGCTAGCGCGATAGTTTTTGATTTGATCATCACGGATTAAGGAAGCATCGGGTATCTTGATGTATCCGTATTCTCTTGCTATTCCGACAACCGTTTCCATCGAGCGACCCAAAATGCAAATCTTCCTATTATGCTCAACGGCAACTTCAACGACTTGTTGTATACGGTTGATGTTGCTAGAGAAGGTTGAAACGATGATGCGCGCAGGGGCTTTGTCGAATATTTCCTCAACGCCGTTACGAACATGGGTTTCAGAAGGGGTGTAGCCTTCAATTTCAGCGTTAGTGGAATCAGCCAAAAGCAAATCAACGCCTTCGGTTCCTAATTTTGCCACTTTCGAAATTTGGAATGTGGGGCCAACAGGCGTCAAGTCGATTTTGAAATCGCCGGTATCCACAATTCTACCTTCCTTTGTATCAACGCAAATTCCGTAAGAATCAGGAATGGAATGCGTGACTCTGAAGAAAGAGACAACGAAATCATCACTGATTTTAACTATCGTATCGGCATCGTATTCGACGATTTTGATTTGATCCTTGATTCTGTTTTCTTCTAATTTGTGCCTAATTAAAGCGGCAGCGAGTTTAGGCGCGTATATAACCGGTATATGGACAGAACGGATTAAGAAGGGTATACCTCCGATATGATCTTCATGTCCATGAGTGATGAAAAGAGCTTTAATTTTGTTGCGGTTATTTTTCAAATAAGTGTAATCAGGTATTACATAATCCACGCCAGGAAGCGTTGCTTCAGGAAAGCGAACGCCAGCATCTAACAAGATCAAGCTTTTCTCTGATTCGATGCAGTAAGTGTTTTTGCCGACCTCACATAGTCCGCCAAGGGCAAAGACATTAATACCATTTTGAAAACCTATCATCTTAAAGGACTCCTCAGTAAATAAAACTATTTCACGAAATTTATGTATTTCCGCCTTAATGAATATACCACAAGCTCAAAACATTTCCTTTTGGAAATTCATGAAAGCGTTTTCTAGCTAAAAGAAAGATTATTTCTTTCTAAGAACTTGGATGAAGAAATATATCGCATAGCCTAATGTAGGCAATGAGATAAGATAAAGGAAAAGACTTAAGGAACCCATGAAATCTAGAGGTAACATGTATTGGAAGTTATCGATGACAAAACGTGGATTCGTCGCGAGAAGCGAATAAAGAACCACATTGAAAATGACGGCCAAAGACAAATAAAGGACTGATACAATGAATTTTGTCTTTTTGGAAAGACTAAGAGATATTTCGCCTTTGTTTCGATAAATAAATTCATAGTAGATGAGTGCAAGAGAATTAAAGACGATTAAAACGTAGACGATGAAGTATGGGCCAGAAGTTTCGTAGATGCAATTATTGATAAGCGATAAGATAAAAGCCCCGAAGAAATACATGCTTAGCAAGACATAGAAAGGCCTGAATATCGAGGAGAAAACCTTATGAACTTTATTCCCTTCGTAAGGGAAGAAATCTCTTTTGAAACCTTTTGTTTTCAAATGGATTATATAAAGCCCTAATCCGAGAGAGATAAGATAAATCAGATATAATTCTATCGGAAAGATCGCCGAGAAATTTCGATCGCCAAAGAAATAGTTCCCATTTCCTAAGTAAACGCTCGTGAAAATAATTCCAAGAAGGGCGATGCTTGATAA
>CAVGNL010000031.1:3404-4032 GCA_963630455.1 Prevotella sp. CAG:755 | reverse complement strand
AAGAACATTACAAGTAATTTGATAACTAAAGCTTACAATTTAATTGACTCTGTAGGAAACGAAGCCGACAAAAAGGAAAATAAGCTTGTCGGCTTCCAAACTTCTTCAAAAGGAGACAATAATTTGAAAATAGAATTTGCGGGAAGCAATTTTTCGCTCGGCTCAGTCTTTTTCGAAGAGAATTACAATGCGGAAACCGCTTCAGAACTCAATGTTTATATGGATAGCAACTTAATTCATTTCTATTCGACAAAGTACGCTTTCGTCATCAATGAAGAAAATTCTTATTATGAAGCCGGCACCTATGAAGGCACGATCGAGCATTACTTTTCTTATATAGATTGATTATGAAAGAAAGAGATGAAGCCACGATATCTTACACAATGAGTAGGATTAGGGGAAAAGACACATCGATAGAAATAAAATTACGTAAGGAACTCTATAAAAGAGGCTATCGTTATAGAGCTAATTCAAAGTACATTTTTGGCCATCCAGACATTTCTTTCAAAAAATACAAGGTTGTTGTTTTTTGTGATTCGGAATTTTGGCATGGATACAACTTCGAGGAGAATAAGAAAAAACTACATAGGAATATCGATTATTGGATTCCAAAGATCGAAAGAAATAT
>CAVGNL010000031.1:0-3394 GCA_963630455.1 Prevotella sp. CAG:755 | reverse complement strand
AACGAAATAAATAAAAATCTTGAGGGATGCGTTCAAAAAATAGAAGACGCTTTAACTTCGAGGGGATATAAAAAAATCCCTCACTAAGAGGGAATTTATCGTTGTTTTTGGATTATTTAGAGCCATTCTTGTCAACAAAAATGTTTAAAACGCCAAGCGCTGCTGACAAGAAAGAGAAAACGATAACACAAATGGTTCCAGCACCAAGGGTTATTTCTGGATAGGCTCTTAAGTCAAAGCCGTTAGCAGACATATAGAAATCAATGACAAAGAAAAATAAAACGCCGACGCCGATCCCTAAAATAATCTCGATAAACGGAATGAATTTCTTTCCGGAATCACCAAGGATAAATCCGAGCAAACCAATTAGAACCAAGACGATAAGGGCGACAAAACCAATTACTATAGGCCAAACAACTTGGTGGTCGGTGCTATGCATTCCAAACATTGCGACAAATATATTTCCTTCAGCAGAATCAACTTTCTCGGAGAAAATGTTTGCGAACATGCACATAATCGCCACGAAAGCCGATAAAGCGACTAGAATTGAGAACACTCTCGTATTTGATTTCTTTTTCATACTAATACGTCCTTTTCAAAATAAAACAGTAAGGTGAAAACCTACGTTGGTTATTCTACCCTTATTTCGTAAGCGCATAAAGTGTTTTATTCGTTAGAATAATCTATTTTGTAAAAAAGTATAGAAATGTATAATTGATGCATGGAAACTTTCGACTCAATAATGGAAATATTCATAACTTACAGCTCACTTTTCTTTTTAGGCGCGTCTGGTGGATGGATTATTGAATTATTTTTTAGGAGATACGTTTCGCAAAAAAGATGGGTCAATCCAGGATTTCTTGTCGGACCGATAGTTCCTTTATATGGTTTCGGACTTGTTAGCTTCTATTTTTTCGCAAATGTGATTCCTTGGCACAGCATATCTTCCTTAGAATGGCTGAACGTGCTCATTGAAATATTATCCGCTGGCGTATTCATGACTTTGATTGAATACATAGCTGGTTTGATTTTTATCAAGGGAATGCGCATTAAATTGTGGGACTATTCAAGGAGGCCTTGGAATGTTCAAGGCATAATTTGCCCTTTGTTCAGTTTAATTTGGTTAGCCTGCGGAGCGCTTTATGTGTGCTTATGCAATTCTGTTTTTGTCGATTTTGCATCTTTCGTAACGAAGCACTGGTTTTACATAACGTTTCCAATGGGCGTCTTTTATGGGATTCTAATTGTCGATTTCTTCTATTCGTTGCAAATTGTCAACAAGGTTAGAAATGCCCTTGAAAATTCAAAAGCGGTTGCTTCTTGGGAAAAAATCAAAATATCATTCCAAGATCATCTTGAAGAAAAGAAAGAAAAGTCAAATTTCCTTTTTGCTTTTTCAACAAAAAAAGAGGAATTTGATCTGATGGTTAAAGAAGCAATGATTAAATCGAAGAAGGAATACGATGATTTCGTCGCCAAAAAGTTGGCGAAGAAAAAAGCGAAAAAAGAAAGGTAGGCCATATGGGAGTAGGGGAAACCATTTTTTTATCAGCATATGGAATTGTTTCTATTACCAATCTCGTTTTTTGCCTTTTAGAAAACGAGAAGCTAAGAAAAATAAGTAAGCCGTTTTGCATGCTGACGCTTCTTGGATTTGTGCTATTTTCTAACCCATCTCATTCTTATCTATGGATTTCCTTGATTTTAGCTTTGGTTGGTGATGTGCTATTTATTTTCAAAAAGAAGAAAATCTATGTTCTTTTAGGCATATTTTTCTTCTTGGCGGCTCATGTTTTTTATTTAATCGAATTTGGCTTTATTTTTAAGAATATCGATTCTAGCCTCTTTTCGTCGTATTCGACTTTCCTTTATTTTTACCCATTATCTCTTCTTCCAGCTTTGCCGATATCCTATTTTCTTTCGAAAAAAGATTGGAAATTGACTTTGGCTGGTTCTTTGTATCAATCCGTGCTGATTGGCGTTTTCGCATCTGCGGTTTTCGGCTTGGTTAATACAAATGGAAATTGCCTAGGATTCATTCTAATATTAATAGGTGCTGTTTTTTACTATACTAGCGACTTCTTTAACGCTTTTACGATGTTTATAAAAAAGCTGAAGAAAAGAGAGTTCTATATAATGTCGACTTATCTTCTTGCTCAGCTTGCGATTGTTCTTGGCTTTTATTTCTTAATTGGCGCTGCTCTTTAAATATTCAAGAAGTCCTTTTAAAGCTTTTGAGCGATGGGAGACTTTGTTCTTTTCTTCATCGCTAACGTCTCCGAAACAAAGACCATTTTCGGTCGCCTTAAAAATAGGATCGTATCCAAAGCCGTTATATCCTCCGATTTTTTCAAGAATTTCACCTTCGCAAATTCCATCGAAGAAAATTGGTTTTTCGTTTTTGCCTTTCAAAAGACAAATGCAGCAATGATATCTGGCGCTACGGTTCTTTTTTCCTTTTAGCAAAGAAAGAACGTATTCATCAACAACCCTATAATCATCGGAGATTGAAGAAGCCCATCTAGCCGAATGAATGCCAGGGAAAGCTTCTCCCAAAGCGTCGATTTCAATTCCAGAATCGTCAGATATCACGCACATATCCAGTATTTCAGCTAAAAATTTAGCCTTAATATAGGCGTTTTCTTGATAGTTTCTTCCGTTTTCACATGGTTCATCAGTAATGTTGAAATCTTTGCCTGAATAAACCTGATATCCTAATGGTTCGAGTATTTCTTTGAATTCGCGTACCTTATTGCGATTATGCGTCGCGATTATGATTTTCTTTTCCATGTATTCGCCTCGTTTTTATCAAACGCATTTATTATAGTCACATTGTTGTTTCCGATGATGAAAGAGAAAAACTGATTAAATCAAATAAGCGATAAATTAATGTAAACATAAAAGTATCAAAAATTACAAAACGAAAAAATATGTAACTTTTTTGTTGACACTGATTACAAAGATACGTAAACTATAGTCACAACGAAGATACAAAACGCTTCTTGTTGTAACATTACGAGGAAATAAATATGAAAAACACAAAAAAAGTAATCTTAGCTGCTGCAGGGGCCCTTCTCACTGGCTTTGCTTCGGTAACTCTTTCTCTAAAAAATAGCGGAAGAGAAAACGTTCCTGCGATCGATAATAATATTTCCTTGATTCAAAATGGAGGTTATGAATTCGCGGCTAATTCTTCTTCGGAAAAATCAACACCCACAATTGATATCCCTTCGATGATAATCGGCGGAATTCAACAAGGAGGCGTCAGTTTGGTTGGAAAAGGAGTTGAAGGACTGGCAACATCCGCTTTCAGCGCCATTTTAAAACAAATGGGATATGACACAAGAACTGTTGAAGAAAAGAATTTTGATAAGCTCGAAGGACAAATTGAGAC
>CAVGNL010000030.1:0-5601 GCA_963630455.1 Prevotella sp. CAG:755 | reverse complement strand
CTATTGGGGCAATCGTATCGTCTGAAGCAATAACGTTTGATGCTTTAGTTGATTCGAATGCCTTAAATCCAAGAGAAGGTAAGACTAAGGAAACGGAATTTGGTTCCATTCTTAAGTCTAGTGATGGATCGTTTATGGAATGAAATTCTTGTAATTCTTCAACAAGTTTATCGTAATTAACGATTCTGCCGTTAGAAACTATGCCTTGAATCGCCTTTTTACGATAGTAAAGCAAGTGCGGAACGTCTTTAATTGCGTACCCGACAGCGAATTTTATATACGATGACGTAATTTCTATTGCACGAGAATATCTAACATTTTCCATAAGCATATTCTATTCTAGAATAAGTTTTATATCTTCTCAACAACTTTAGAAGTTACTTAGAGTTATTTTAGTAGTTTTTTAGTTATTTTAATAAAATTACATTCCTTTCATTTTTTAAGAATATATCGATATTTTACTTTTAATTTGCCATTAACGTTTAGATAAGATGAATGCTATAAAACATTTTTAAAAAGAGCTTATTTTTCAAAGCTCTTTACTTCCTGAGAATCTGTTTGATTATCTGTGTCTGCCACTTGGCTGCTATTTTCTTCAGGTTTTCTTTCTTTTGCGGCATGAGTTATTTCCGCTATTCTATAAGAAAGCCCCACAGGAATGGCGCATATCGCAAAGAAGGCTAAGCCAAGTAAAGACGTCTTCAGCGCTAAACGTTTCATATAATATGAGCGTTTGTGGCCGTTTTTTTCTAATTTGTCTTTCATGGTTGATTGCCTCCTTTCTTTTCTATGCATCTAAGTTTCGCTGGTTTTGAACGATGATTTTCTTTTATCTCTTCATCTGATGCGACAATCGGTTTTTTGTTTATAAGTCTATAAGGCGCCTCTTTGATTTCGCCAGGCAAAAGATCTGGGCCTTCTCTACTGCCTTCAACAATCGATAATTCCTTGAATTTTTCCTTCACCATTCTATCTTCTAAGCTTTGGAAAGTTATTATCGCCACTCTTCCGCCTGGTTTCAGGATCTCATCAAACGAATCTAGCATTTGCCTTAAATTCGTAAGTTCGCCATTCGTCTCGATTCTCAACGCTTGGAATATTTGTTTGGCTGGATGACCTTTTTTGGCCAATTCTTTGGCTGGTTTCACGCTTTTGATGAGTTCAACTAGTTCCGTTGTTGTTGAAATCTCCTTTATTTGGCGTTGTTTAACTATTTCTTTAGCGATTTGATAAGAGAAAAGATCTTCTCCGTAATCTTTGAAAATTCTAAGAAGCTTTTCAAATGGATAGGTATTGACGATGATTTTCGCGGTAAGGGGATTATCTTTATCCATCCTCATGTCTAATTCCGCGTCTTCGCGGTAAGAAAAGCCACGTTCCGCTTCATCGAATTGAGGGGAAGAAACACCTAAATCAGCAGTTATTCCGTCGACTTCCGCAATTCCTAGCTCCTTAAGCTTTGTAACAAAATAAGCAAAATTTGATTTTATGATTGTGAAGTTGCCAGATATTTCCTTCAATCTTCCTTCACTTTCTGAAATCGCCTCTTGATCCATGTCAAATGAATAAAGATGGCCTTCTTGGAGATGACGCAAAATGTTTGCTGATGTGCCTCCCCTTCCTAAAGTCAAATCGATATAGATTCCATCTTTTTTGAGATTGAGAATATCGATGCTTTCTTTCAAAAGAACGCTGTAATGATAACCCATATTAGTCGCCCTCCTTTGAAATTTTTCCGAGATTTTCAGCTATTTTTTCGTATTCCAATTCATTTTTAGCTTCAAAATCCTCATAGGTTTTTTTATCCCAGATTTCAAAACGGTCTAGAACACCAATAAGAATGACTTCATTCGTTATATTGTAACGTTTGGCGATTCCTTGGCCTAAATTTATCCTTCCATGCGAGTCAACAGGCAACTCTTCGACACTGGATAGAGCCAAACGCATATATGTACGAGCCCTTTCTTCGAGATAAGACATTTTTTCAAGCGAGGAAAGGTATTTATCGAAATCTTTTTCTTCGTAAATCGATATGCACCCTTCAAAACCGCGGAGCAAATAAAAACGTTCAGGCATCTCCTTTACCAATTTGATTGGCAGTTGGAGGCGGAATTTGTTATCAAGGTTTCTTAGATATGTTCCAAAATACTTTCCCACTTTTTCCCACTCCTTGTAAATAATTTAGCACCGAGTGTGTTTTCTTTAAAGGAAAAAAGCACAAAAAATAAAAGGTCTCGTTTTTATTGAGACCTAATTCGGAATCTTATTAACTATTTATCACCCTTTGAAGGAAAAGAGGGCAAACCCTCAAGAGAAAAATTGCTTCTTTCGTCTTCGAGATCGGTATCTTCGATAACATTGACTCCTTTTATCGCCTTTATTTCTTTTTTGCCATTTCTCACCAGACGCAAAGGCAAAGAAGATTGAATTGTTCCAAGAGCCAATTCATCCAAATCAATCGAAGGCCCATGAATATAAATTCCTTTTTCAAATTCATCTTCATTTTCGACTATTTCGACATCTTCTTTAACTTTCAAAGAATAGGGAAAGGTCACGTTATCTCGAGTGTCAAAAACACGAAGATTGGCTTTTATCTTAAAAATAATAAGAATGAAACCATCTTGGCGGGAGATTTTAGCCTCATAGAAAGACGAAAGGACGTCATCAAGTGGGTAGCGTTTTTGATAAGAAAGGAAAGTAGTATCCGAAGAAATCGTTTTTTCTCTTCCTTTAGTAATCGCGCTTTTATTGATCTTGTTCATCAAGAACGAACCTCTGCATTGAAACGCATAGCCAATGTATCTGTTATCTTTTTCATAACGAGATTAACCTCTTCATCTTTGAGCGTTTTATTTTCATCAAGGAAAGTAATGCTTATTGCCATTGACTTTTTGCCTTTTCCGATATGCTCACCTTCATAAACATCGAACACATCGACTTTTTTGATCGTTTTATCCAATCTGGAAATCTCGCGCTTGATGTCAGAATAATTTATATCCGCTTTCAAAAGGATGGCCAAATCACGAGAAATCGAAGGGAATTTAGGCGGAATAGAGGCTTTTTCTGCGCTCGTTTTCACCTCAAGAAGAGCATTCAAATCCATTTCAAGAACGATGACTGGGGATTTTCCAAAACCAAGTTTTTTAATCGCGTTTGGATGGAGTTCGCCAAATACAGCTATTTTTTCCTTTCCTAGAAGCACTTCAGCTGAACGGCCAGGATGCAGTTCCTCTTTTTCGTCTTTGTATGGCTGAAGCTTGAATCTGTTCTCATTAATGCCTAATAAAGAAATTATTCCTTCGAATAGGCCTTTTGCGCTATAGAAGTCATAAGGGCGTTTGTCAAGCGAACCTCTAAGCGATTCCTCGCCGACTAAAACTATGGCTAGATGCTTGCTTTTAACCGTTGGAGAATCTAAATCGCTTATTTCAAACAAAGAGAGATTTTTCTCTTGGTGGGCAAAATTATACATAGCGGCCTCGAGAAGAGACGAAACGATATTTTTTCTTACATACATTCTATCTTCCGTCAAAGGATTCAAAAGTTTGTAATTTTCGCCTTTCGCAATCAATTCAAAAGCATCTTTCTTGTTTTGGCCGACCAAAGAATAGGTTATGCATTCGCTTAAACCATTGTTTCTAAGAAAGCGGCGAATGGCATTTTTATCGGCTTGCTTAGGGGTATAGCCTCCTTGGGAGGTTTTCACATTAGGCAATTTCGATTGGATGTTCTCGTACCCTAAAAGACGAATCACTTCTTCGGAGATATCGGCTTCTCCACTTATGTCTATTCGATAGAAAGGAATGGTAACGACGAATTCGTCGTTTTCTCCTTTCTCGATGTCCATATGGTCTCTTTTGAGAACATCAAGAACGCTTTCGAGATCGAAAGACGTTCCCAAACGCTTGTTGATATAATTTAAGGAAGTACGGACCTTTTTCAGAGAATGATCGCATTTATCGAATGTTTCAATCTTCAAAATTTCTTTTGCTTCAGCAAGTTCCTTCATTAAATAGGAGCAAATAGAAAGAACTCTTTCATTTTGCTCGTTATTGAGCCCTTTTACGTATCTCGAAGAAGATTCGCTCGCTAAGCCAAGGCGATTGGAGGTTCTTCTTATCGAAGCACCAGCAAATGAAGCAGCTTCGATGATTACGTTTTTCGTTTCGCTGGTAACTTCGGCTGACTTGCTAGTCATGATTCCGGCTAAACACATAGGAGTAAGATCGCTAGAGATAACCAAATCGCCCTTCTTCAAGGGATATGTTTGTCCATTCATCGCCAAGAATTCGCCCTCAAAGTCATCCTTCGCCTCCAAAGAGTGAGAAAGAAGTTTGTCAGCATCATACATATTGATTGGCTGACCGGTAAGCAACATAACGAAATTGCCGATATCTACGACATTATTGATGCTTCTTATACCCTCTGAAGAGAGAATTTTCTTTAACCAAGAAGGAGATTCCTTCGTGACAATCGATCGTATTTCCCTAGCACCAAAAAGAGAGCATTTGTCCGTCGAAGAAGAGACTTTGAAAGTGGAATTCCCAGTAAGCGTGTCCGGATATTCTTTAATGTTTTCTTTTTCGTTTAGCAAACACGCCACTTCTCTTGCGACGTTTTCCATCGCGTTCATATCTGGGCGATTGGCAAGTAATTCGATTTCAATCACCGAATCATCTAAGCCTAAATATCCAAGAACGTCTTCCTCTCCAAGAGGCGCGTCAGAAGGAAGCTCTTCGATTCCATTTATTTGTTGTTCGCTAAGGGAGGATTTATCAACGCCGAGTTCTCTTAAAGAACAGCACATTCCGTCGCTTTCGACACCTCTTATCGTCGAAGCGGAAATTGTAACCTCCGGCAAGGTGGCGCCACATCTAGCAACGATGACTTTAAGGCCCTTTCTAGCATTAGGCGCTCCGCAAACGATTTGATGAACGCCATATTTAGGTCCTTCGTCAACATTAAGCACATGCAAATGATCGCTATCCGGATGGGGTTCGCAAGTAAGAATCTCCCCAATCACGAGATTGTTTCCAAATGCCAGTTTCTTAATTTCATCAACCTCGATACCAGCAAACGTCAACTTTTTAGAGACCTCTTCAGGAGTGGTTTTGCTTAAGTCAACAAAATCTTTGAGCCAATTCCATGAAATTTTCATCTTTTTTCCTCCCTTATTTCTCCGAGAAATCCTTTAAGAAACGAATATCGTTCGTGTAAATTCGGCGAATATCGTCGATCCCATATCTAAGCATGGCAATCCTCTCCACGCCAACCCCAAAAGCGAAACCGCTATAAATCTTGGGATCGTATCCACACATTTCTAAGACATGTGGATGGACTTCTCCAGCGCCAAGTATTTCGATCCAACCGGTATTTTTGCAAAGGGAACAGCCTTTTCCGCCGCATTTGGAACAAGAAACATCAACCTCAACAGAAGGCTCTGTGAACGGGAAGAAAGAGGAACGAAGGCGTATTTCACGCTTTTCTCCAAACATTTTTTTCACAAAAAGTTCAAGAGTTCCTTTTAAATCGGCCATTGAAATGTCTTTGTCGACGACAAGTCCTTCAATTTGCCCAAATTGATGAGAATGAGTCGCGTCA
>CAVGNL010000029.1:0-2349 GCA_963630455.1 Prevotella sp. CAG:755 | reverse complement strand
AAGTTTGAAATTATGGAACTTGGAGAACCTGATGCATCAGGAAGAAGAAGACCTATTGCTGTTGAGGGCAGCGAATTTGACCTTGATGTTGATGTTGTGATTCAATCGATAGGAACGTCTCCTAATCCTTTAATCAAAAATACGACAAAAGGTTTAGAAACGAATGCTCATGGTTGCATCGTCACAAGTGGAGATGATGGCGCAACAACAAAAGAAGGCGTATTTGCTGGTGGAGATGCCGTTACTGGCGCGGCTACCGTTATTCTTGCTATGGGAGCGGGGAAAAATGCTGCCGCAGCGATAGATAAATACATTAAAGATAAAAACGCATAATATAGCAAATTAATTAAAAGCAGCTAGGTTTTACTGGCTGCTTTTTGATAATTCGAAAACCAAGGACAATATTTGTTTTTTCGTTTTGGCCAGGGCGACGGCTTCATCGAATGACCTCGCCTCGCAGCCTAGTTTATTCGTGTTCGCCATGTTTGTTTTCTCCTTTCGAGGGCGAACTTCTCGGGGTCTCTAGGATATGCGGAATAAGCATCGATTGGCAAATTTTCCTCTTTCTTGATGAGCTGTTTATCGTTTAGCAATCAGTTTGTCATCTAACATGAGAAACTATTTATCAACAAATAATCGCTTATCAAAGCAGCGTTATTTTAAAATCGCAATAACGTGCTCCTGCCTTCCGCCGACAGCGATTGGCTTTCTATCTTTTATGTAGATGTCAGTTTCGCTTCTCATGCCAAAATCCGGGGCGTATATTCCAGGCTCAAGGGAAAAGGCTACCCCGTTAGGAATTTCTCTTGTGTCATGGGATTCATAATTATCGATATTAACACCAGGTCCATGAGGGGAGACGTCAACTGCTATAGAGTGTCCGGTGCGATGCGTAAAATATTTGCCATAACCTTTTTCGTTTATGTAGTTTCTTCCAATATCATCGACTTCATATCCTTCAACTCTCCTTATTGGAAGATTCTTCTCAAGGAAATCGATGTCTTTATCTATGGCGGTTTTGAGGATTTGGAATCTTTCCTCGACATTTTCCGGGGCTTCTTCTCCTACGTATCCCATCCAGGTTATGTCTGCGTAAACACCTTCTGGATTATCCATTTTTGCCCACATATCAATCAAAACGACATCGCCTTTTTTGATTGGAGTCGATATATCTTTTGTTGGACCATAATGAGGGTTTGAGGCGTTTTTCCCAACGGCTACAATGGCCGGGTCATCGTATGTCATTCTTTCCTCGTGAAACCTATCGCATATAAATTGTTGGATTTCGTATTCCTCAACCTCGCCTCTTTTTAATATCTCTTCTTTTATTTTTTTGAATGCCTCATCTTTTATTTGGAGAGCAAGTTTACAAGCCTGAAGTTGCAATTGATAGGCTTTTTCCGAATAAACGGCATTAAATCGTTGCAACAAATCTCCTGATGAGAGGACTTTTATCCCTAGGGATTTAACGAATTCAACAGATCCATAGTCTGCTAGCGAAATTCGAGGCAAAAGACCATTTTCAGAAACGTCCATATATACAGTTTTAAAGTTCTTAAAAGACTCTTTTTCGATATCTAGCATCTCTTGCCAAGTGTTATATACCTTTAAATCAAAATTATTTAATATCTCTGGATCATTTAAGAAAACTGTATCGATTGAATGACAGATAACAAATGGTTTTTTCCCTTTTGGAAACACCAAGATGATTTTCCTCGTTAGCATTTTATCGCCCAAGAATGATACAACCGTCTTATTTTTATTTTCATAATCGACAAGTATCCATGCATCGACATTTTCATCATTCAATTGATTTTGGATTATTTCAAATTGCTTCATTTTCACTAACCTCAAAAGTAATTTTACCATTATGCATTCTTTTTGTTTAAAATCTATTCTATGGAATTAAGAACCGATTTTGACTTAGATATGGACAACCCATTGCCGGGGCATCCTAATCCCTATTGGCAAAGAGACGATTTTATTTCGCTGAATGGAAAATGGAACTTCTTCCTTAGCAAAGAGAAAAGCGTTCCTCAGCAATTTGACCAAGAAATAGTGGTTCCTTTTTCTCCGGAAACTAGATTAAGCGGAGTTGGCAAACGTATTGGCAAAGATGATTATTTGCATTATCAAAAAATTGTAAAAATCGATAAAGAACATCGAGGCAAAAATTGTCTGTTGCATTTTATGGCCGTTGATCAAGAATGCGATGTCTATGTCAATGACGTTTTCTTAGGGTCTCATAAAGGAGGTTATTCTTCCCTTGCTTTTTTTATTAAACAATTACCAAGCGAATTGAAAATAAATCTTGTTGCTAAGGATGATACCGATTCTCCGATATACGCT
>CAVGNL010000028.1:0-3128 GCA_963630455.1 Prevotella sp. CAG:755 | reverse complement strand
ACACAAATATCGCCAATGAAGGGATGAGCAAGTCCTTTGTCGGCACAAGTTTTGGTTTTTTATATGGGCATTTTTTATTGTCGGTGGAAATTATTTTTCCGAAAATCAATGTCCATTTTTCTAAAAAACGTTCTTTTTTTAGCCATGATTTGCCTATCGCTGGATCGAAAACCAATAATTCGTCTTTCTTTTCTTTGACAAAATAAACCATGTGCTCAGATTTTTCCTCCTTTAAAATAGCCATGAAAGGGAGATTGTTTTTAAAATCGAAACTACTTGAATCGCCAGCTTTATAAAATTCTAACTCCGCCCCTTCTTTCTTGGCGACTTCGCATAGTTCCTTTAGGCTATATGGAGGATGATTCTCCAACCTCATGTATTTATAGTTGGCATCTTTTTTAGTTTCGATCAAGGCCATTTTTAAACATGCCAACCCGCAGCCTTTCTCACTTTCTTGATATATAAACTCTCTCATCACTTATTAATAGACGGGTAAAAAGCGAAAGCGACAAAAGAAATAAAAAATCCTCGAATGAACCGAGGATTCTCTTTACCATTTTTTGCGACGAGCCATTTCTGACTTCATTTTACGTTTCAATGATGTAGGATAGAAACATTCTCTTTTGCGTGTTTCAAGAAGGATACCGCTCTTATTAACGTTTCTTTTCCAACGACGAACTGCATCATCAAGCGATTCGCCTTCGCGGACGACTACTTTTACGGACATTATGTTCACCTTCTTCCTGCACAACGCTGTTTTATTTTACCTTATAAGTTAGCCATTGCAAGAAAAAAGAGCGTATGTGATTTAATTTTTGTCAGACAAGATTGTCTTATGTTAATATTTTCCCATGAATAAATATGATGTATCGATAGTAATGCCTGTCTACAATAGCGAAAAAACATTAAAACGAGCTCTAGACAGCGTTTTTTCTCAAAAATTCAGCGGCTCTATTGAACTTATTTGCGCAATAGATCCCAGCAAAGACAATTCTTTGAACATTCTTAAAGAATATGCGAAACAACACGACAATTTGGTCATCTTCTCGCCATCTGAAAGGTTAGGCCCAGCCCTTTCTAGACAGAGGGCAATCGAAAACTCGAGGGGAGATTTTATATCTTTTATGGATGCAGACGATGAATTCACTCTTGATGGTATCCAAACTCTCTATGATGCATTAAAGAAGAATGGTGCCGACGTCGTTAATGCGGCCTTTTACGCCGTGTACAAAAACGACAGAAAAATTATTTATCCCTTTCGACGAAACGCTATTTTGACGGGTAGAAAAATACTTGATTCCTTCTTCATGGATGCTTGCATGAGAGGATTTATGTGGAACAAAATGTATAAAAAAGAAATTCTTTTGTCCACTCCTAGCGTGATTTTGTCTTCCTTCAAAGATATGTTTGAAGATCAGGCTTTGAATGCTGCCTTGTTGGCAAAATGCAAAAAAGCAGTTTTACTATCGAAGCCGGTTTATTATTATTACAAGAACATCCCTTCCTCCCTTTCGACGGTTAAGCGTATGGATAGAACTCAAAGGCACATCGAGGTCTTTGCTCTTCAACGCTATTTTTATGAGCGAACGGGCAACAAAGAAGCTTTAAAGTCATTCAAAAACAAACTTTTTAGGGTGCGTTGGACTTTAAAATTTGACAAGCGTATTGATAAAAAGAACGGCGCCAGCAAAGAATATTTCAAAGCCATAAGAGAAGAATGGTCACTGTTAAGAGATTTTAAAAAGCCTCTTCCAATTGAAGGAAAAGGCTATGAGGAACTAGTCAAGCGAGCTTTTATCGATTAGGTTTGAAATCTTTGAGGCATTCTTCATAAGCTTCTTTTAACTGAAGTCCGATTTTGTCAAGCGATCTCTCTTTTGCAATTAAGTATCCGTTATTTAAAATCGTTTCGTTTTCATCATTTTTTAGCAAAGAATCGATTGTTTCAGCGAATTCATCGTTGTTTTTGCAAAAATGAGCGCTAACTCCGTCTTCTAACCAAGGCTTATAAACTCCTATGTCTCGAAGGACAAGGGGGCATTTTGATGCGAGCGCCTCTAAAACAACAATTCCTTCTGTCTCTTCATAAGAAGGGAAAAACAAACAAGTTGTCGTTTGCAACGCACCATGAATAAGCTCTCCTTTAACGTAACCTGGCATGATTACGTTAGATGGCCTGTTTTTTATTGTCCTAAGCATTTTCTCTGAGGTTAAAATCTTCGCTAAATGGCCAAACCAGAAGAATTTAACATTCGGAAAACGACGGGCAACTTCGATAAAATCCTGAAGGCCTTTTCGCATGAATGGAAAACCTATGCCGATAATGAATTTTTCGTTTTCGCCTAAAGAAAATTTTTCTTTGAAAGCGGCTTGAGCAGCCTTGTCTTCTTTGTATTCATCTAAATCTATGCCATTTGATATGGCGATTACTTTTTTGCCAAAGCCATAGCTTTCGATCAGACTTTTCGAATAAGGAGTCGGCGTAATTATCATGTCGGCTTTCGAATACATGTATTTTATTTGCCGATCAAAAGTTGGCTCTATTAATTTCCAGCATCTGAAAGAATTGCGAAAGTCTTCATATGTCGAATGCCCATGCACAACCACGGGTATGCGTTTTTTGTGGCATTTGCGCAATACTTTGTGAGAATTTGCCCATAAAGTGTTTATATGAGCCAATTCATAGCCTTTTTCGTTAGGGTCAGTAACGAAATCGATGCCTGCTGATTTTAAAGCTCTCATTTGATGGCTTCTGGCTCTCCCTATGCCGGAATTTTTAATTCCGTTGGCATCTTCGAAATATAATAGCGTTTTCATTTCGCGCTTTCTTCGATTATTTCAACTGAATGGGAGCAGCCGATTCGATTAGCACCCGCTTCTACCATGGCATTAAAATCCGCTAATGTGTGGATTCCGCCTGCCGCCTTGACCCCCATATCCTTTCCGACTGTTTCTCTCATTAACTTAACATCGCTTGCCTTAGCTCCGCTTGGACCAAATCCAGTTGATGTTTTTACAAAATCAGCGCCGGCTTTTTTAGCTAATTCCGATGCCTTGACGATTTCTTCTCTCGTAAGATAGCAGCATTCGAGAATAACCTTCAACAATTTGCCGTCGCATGCTTCTTT
>CAVGNL010000027.1:0-3139 GCA_963630455.1 Prevotella sp. CAG:755 | reverse complement strand
CTTTTGGATGCCCGAAGCACATATAGAACCTATCTAAGTGAAAAAGATTATCTTGACAAGAAAACAAACGAAATTCTTTTTAATGATGGCTGGAAACTGAGCATCATATCCGCTTATTCTCAAGTAAATGCATTTCTTGAACAAACTTTTGCCGAAAAAGACGTTTCCTCTTATCCCGATATCGTCGCTCCTCTTTCTTTGGAACTTCAAGGATATGGCAAACCCGCTTATATTAATTCTCAATATCCTTTTGACGGATATAAAAAGATAAAGCTTGGTGAAAAGATAACCTTGGACAACCCCGCAAACGTTTATTTAAAACGCTTCGACATAGATTGGGAGGAGAACGAGAAGGTTATCATAAATTTCAAAGGCTTCGAAACCGCCTTATTTCTTTATCTAAACGGAAAATTTGTTGGATACTCAGAGAATTTATATTTAGACAATGAATTTGATATCACTCCATATTTACGAAAGAAAGACAACGTCATCGCCGCGATTGTTTTCAAATATTCCTCTAGTTCCTATATTTTGTCGCAAGATTTTTATCGTTTTTCAGGTATTTTTAGAGATATTACAATCAAAAAAGAACGTCTTCATTCTGTGCGTGACATCGATGTCCAATACCATGTAGATTTCAAGGAAAACAATGTTAAAGGAAACATCGTTCTGACGCCTGAATCCTCCTCGTTAAAGAAAACAATCGAAATCAAGGACAAAGAATCAACTCTTTTTGCGAAAACGAGTTTAAATGATTCAATTCCCTTTGCTGTTTCACATCCTCGTCTTTGGAATGCTGAAAAGCCTTATCTATACGATCTTGTTTTGAAAACTTATGACGGAGACTCTTTGGTCGATATCAAAACTCTAAAAATTGGCTTTAGGAATGTTGAAATCGATTCGAAACACGCCCTTCTCTTTAATAAGAAGCGCTTGAAAATAAAAGGAATCAACCGTAACGAATGGGATATGGAGAAAGGAAGAGCCATATCCAAAGACATTGTTGATTTTGATTTAAGGCTCCTAAAAGAAAACAACGTGAACGCTATCCGAACAAGTCATTACCCAAATCAGGAGTACTTTTATGAATTGGCGGATGAATTAGGTTTTTATGTTATGGATGAAGCGTGCCTTGAGTCCCATGCTTCTTTCCAAACTCCTAATGGTTGCTTTAATAAATTTTCAATTCCAGGAAACGATAAAAGCTGGGAAAAAATATGTCTTTCTAGACTGATGAGGATGTATGAAAGAGATAAAAATCACCCTTCTGTTTTTATGTTTAGCTTAGGAAACGAATCGGGAAGCGGGTCCATATTCGTCTCTTTGCATGACGCTTTGAAAAGACGTGATCCAAAAGTTCTTATTCATTATGAAGGCGTTCATTTAGACCGCACATATCATTTAGCAAGCGATGTTCAAAGTGAGATGTATACCCGTCCAAACGATGTGAAAAAGCATCTCGATGAATTTGATAATAAGCCCTTTCTTCTATGTGAATTCGCCCATTCTATGGGAAATTCTTTCGGGAATGTCGATGAATACATGCAACTTTTCTCTTATAGTAAGCGTTATGCTGGCGGATTCATTTGGGATTACATTGATCTAGCCCTTTTGGCCAAAAACGATCGTGGAGAGAAAGCCCTTTGCTATGGCGGAGACTTTTTGGAACGTCCAAACGATAAAGAATTCTGTGGCGACGTCATTATTTTCGCTGATAGAAAACTGATTCAGAAATCTTCAAAGCTCGTTGCGATGAAATATTATTATCAGCCGATTCATTTTCAAATTGATGAAAATGGAATAAACATTAAAAACGATTATCTATTCACGGACACATCCGATTTAATTTTTGAAATGCGTTTGTTGGAAGATGGAAAAATCATCAATGAAAAAACGATATCTTTGAATATCGCTCCACAAGAAGAAAAAATGATTTCAATGCCCTTTTCATTTTCCAAAAATCCAAAATTCGACAACACTATCCAAGTATTTTGCAAGAAAGGCGATAAAATCCTTGCCTCTGAAGAATCTATCTTTCCTTGCAGGAGAAAACGTACTCAAGTCCAAAAGAAATCCTATGAAATCGTAATGGGGAACTATAACATAGGCGTTATTGGAGAAAATTTCTCCTATTTGTTCTCTTTAGCGAACTGCGCCTCTCATTTGCCAGGATTGGTTTCTCTTTCTTGCCGTGGCGAAGAGTTTTTAGAAAACGAAGTGCTCCCAACTATTTTTAGACCTAACACCAACAACGACATCGGGAATCGGTTTAAAATCGATTCAGGACTTGCCTTGCTTTATTCGAAAAATTTATTCATCAATAACGAAGATATTCAAAGTGGGAAAACGCCTGAAGGGCTTTTTTGGATTTCTTTTGAATATCGTCTTAGCCCTTTAGAGAAAGAGAAAATCAAGATTAAGTACACAGTTTTAGAAAGCGGCTCTTTGCTTGTTGAAGAGAGCATGAAAGAATTGAATCTAATAAAGAATCTACCATATTTCGGCATTCGTTTCCCCCTTCCTAAATCAAAGAAAAAAATAAGATATTTCGCTCTTGGAGCGAATGAGAATTACCCTGATAGACTCGGTGGCTCTTTATCGAAGATTGTTTCTAGTGATATTCAAAATGAATTCATGCCCTATCTTTTCCCTCAAGAATATGGGAACCACGAAAAAACTCGTTTTGTAGATATATTAGGTGAGAATGGGACATTGCATTTTGAAATGGAAAAACAATACCTCTCTTTTAAATATCTAAAGAATACGGAATTTGAGATAGAGAATGCCACCCATGTTGAAGAATTGCCAAATTCCATAGCCAACTATCTCGAAATCGCTTCAAGGACAAGAGGGGTTGGCGGAGATGACACTTGGGGAAGCCCCGTTCATTCTGATTACGAAATCAGGGATAAAGAATACAATTTGATTTTTTCCCTTTCTTTTGAGAGATAATTGTTATTATGAAAATCGAAGAAAACAACATCGACATTTTAGACAATGCCAGGCCAAGTAAACGCATATGGGCTTGGATTATCGATTTTTTGACTTTAGGCATTGGCGAGTTTCTTATTTTCATCGCCATTATTTTCCAAATCATCAAGGTTTTGCCTGGCTACGTAGAAGCGGATCAAGGCAGAGA
>CAVGNL010000026.1:0-5017 GCA_963630455.1 Prevotella sp. CAG:755 | reverse complement strand
GTTTCTGATAGATTATTTATGTTTTATTGGCGCCTTTTTTGCGACTTTTTTAATCTATCTTTTCATTTTCCAAGGTCTTGGTTTCTATCCGTTCAAAGAAGATGGATTAACAATTATTATGAGCGATCAGCAAACTCAATATGTCGCTTATCTTCGCGCCTATCAAAACATTCTTAAAAACGGAGGCTCAATCACTTACACTTTAGGCAAAGTCTTTGGTGGCGATTTCCAATCGCTTTTTGCCTACTATCTTTCTTCGCCTTTTAATCTTCTCCTTGTTTTCGTTTCTTCTAAGGATATTCCTCTTTTCTTCTTCTATATCTCTATCGTAAAGATGTCTTTTGCTTCAGCGAATATGTATGTGTTGGCTAGATGTTTAACAAAGAAAAGAAGAATTCTCTATTTTGCCTTTTCGTTAGCCTATGGATTAATCAGCTATGCCTTCGTCTATATGTTTAACTTCATGTATCTTGACGCTTTGATGATTCTTCCGCTGGTTTTTTTAGGCCTAAAACAACTCGAAAATCAAAAAATCCCCTTCTTATACCCCTTATCTTTAGGTTATGCTTTGCTTTCTAATTGGTATATGGGGGCGATGATTTGCATCTTTGTAACCATATATTTCATCCTTAGGTTTTTCTCTATAGACGCTAATAAAAAGCAACACATCAAATATCTGTTGCGCTTTATCGTTTATTCTCTAGCTGGTGGGTTCTTGGCCTCTTTTGTCTGGCTTACCGCCTTTATGCATTTTGACGGAACGAAAGCCACGACATCATTGCCCGCCATGAAGCACTACAATTGGGCGGCATTCTTTGAGGGATTATTGGAAAACAATTACCTTTCATATTCAGCTCTTACAAGAAATAATGGTTACGTCACGATGTTTGTTAGCGTTGTCACATTGATTTTTGCGCTTCTTTATTTTTCAAACAGAAAATTCACTTGGAAAGAAAAAACATCTGATGGGCTCTTGTTAATCCTTTATTTCTTATCAACCGTTATCAGCGTTTTATACGCCCTTTTCCATGGCGGAAGAGAACCAACTTTCTTCCCAACGAGATATTCATACATAATTGGCTTTTATATTTGCTATCTTGCCATTAAGGAATCAAGCGAATTGGAGGAAACGCCGATTTGGGGTTTAGCAATCCCAGGTCTTTCTTCTTTGGTCCTTTTACCAATTCTCACTTTGTGGAAAAGGAATACTCTTTCGAATTCAATTAGTGAGATAACCTATCCTCTTTCAACCGCCTCGTTACTAATCTTTGTTGTGTCTTTTGGCATATTGGTTTTGTATTTTCTTTTCATTTTGCTCAGCAAGAGAAAAAACATCAAAACCCCTCGTTATATCTCAAAGGTAATTGAGACTGGTCTCTTAGCTTTGACAATCATATCGTCATATCGTGGAGGTTATAACGTCATTGACGTAAATGTCAAAAACAACGCTTATCTAAAAAACGATACCTATTTGGCTGATGATGCCTTATCCTCTGTTTTTGATAAAGTTAAGAATTATGATAATTCCTCAATTTATAGGATGGAATCAACTTTTAACCGCTACGGCTCAAGCAATACAATCAACAATAATTCGCTTTTTTATTCCTTCAATGGCTTGAGCCATTTCTCATCGACTGAAAAATATAATATCTCCTCATATATGCGGCGTATTGGATTCCATCGCAATGGTTTCTGGGAGAGATACGACTTAGGTTCAACCGAAGCGATGAATTCATTTCTCGGCATTAAATATTTGATTGATAGGGATGAATATAACCAAAACAAGCCCCAATTCATCTATACAGAAAGCGAAAATAATCTTTTTCAAAAAATGGATCTTTCGGAAGAGGTTAACGGAACAGCATATAAATATTATGAGAACAAATACGCCTTGCCATTGGGATTCGTTGTCGATAATTCATCTTTGAGTTACGTTCCTCAAGGAAAAAAGGTTGAAGGATATGATGAGACATACTGGTTCGATCATTTTGAATATCAAAACGAAATGTTTAAATGCATGGATCATTCAATTCTTGATGAAGCAAAAACAAATAAAACAATTTTTAATAAAATCCCTCTCACTGACGAAAAATTATCTGAGGGCGTGAAAGTTACGGAAGTTGATTCTTTTGGGAGGAAGACGTATTCGTTCGAGAAAGGGAGCTACGTTAGCTATTCTTTTGTAATAACACCTGAATGCCAAAATAACACCCTTTATGTTTTTGAACAATCTGAAGACCAAGACATCTCTATCTATCTGGATGGCAAAAAATTGGAGATTAACGATTATTGGAATTCCGGAATCTATTCCTTTAACGCTAAGGTAGGCACTACTCACACGCTTAAAATTTATTACAGCAAAAATGGAACGAAAGTTCGCAAATTAAATCCAGAGATTTATTATGAAGATCTAGAAATTCTTCAAGAATACCTCACTTCAATAAGAAGAGGAGGGAGTTTTGACCTTAAGGAAAGTTCCTCTTTAAGCAAAACGTCTTTTGAAGGGACCTTTGATTTTGAAAAAGAAAGCGGAGAGTTCCTATTTACTTTGCCTTATGATTCCAATTTCTCCATTTACCTTGATGGCGAAAAGAAAGAAGTTCTAACTCGCTTTGACATTTTCTCTGCCATATCGCTTGAAGGCGTTAGCAAAGGAAAGCATACGATTAAAATAGTGTATAACGACAAAGGCTTGACGACTGGCAGCATCATATCGATCGTAACGCTTTGCGGATTTGCTCCGTTACTAATCTTTTATCCTCGTCTAGAGAATAAAATCTTCAAAAAGAAAGAAGAAAACATCGGCTAATAATTGACTTCCGTCAGAAGTAACAAATGAGTTTTGTTCTGTCTCTTAAAGAAATCCATCAAGAAGAAACCAACTTTCATTAAATATTCCCCCATAAAGATTCCTTTTTGTTCGCCATCTAATTTTAAAAGATAGCGTTTCTTAGGATCTAGCCCTTTTAATTTCCAATAATCTAGATGCCAAGTAACGTTATTTTTCTCAAAGAATATAGCCATGGCTTTGCTTTGGTCTTTAGAAACAGAAATCAGAGACATCTCATCCTTATCAAGAGGGTCAGAAAGGTGATACAAAGTACCGTTCATTATTATCTCATTATGGTATTTTTCAAAAATCGATGTTCCTTCACCTAGCAAAGCAATTTCCTCTTCAGTGAGCTTCGTAGGATTCATTTCGTATCCATATGTTCCAAACAAGGCGACGTCCATTTTGGTTTTGTAAGAAGTTTGCGGAGAAGCTGAAACGTGGGAAGATATACTCGATAAAGGATAACCTAAGGAAGTGAAATATTGAATATAGGCTCTGCTATTGCCATCGGTCTCGTCTGAGGTCCAAATTTGTGGAACATAATAGAGGGTGCCTAAATCAAATCTAGCGCCGCCGGCTGAGCAGCCTTCAAAGAAAATGTTTGGATACTTGAGGCGCAATTTGGTTAAAAGCTTATAATAGCCTAAGGTTAAACGATGATAAACCTCCCCTTGTTTCTCGCTTGATAAAAAGGATGAGAAATGCTCAGCAACATTACGATTGTGATCCCACTTAATATATTTCACCGGGTATTCATCGAGGATTTTTGAAATTTCCGAAAAAATTAGCTCCACAACATCGTCGTTAGAGAAATCAAGTATCAATTGATGGCGTTCCAAAGTCGACCAATCTTTGTTTTCATTATACCCCAAGGCATATTCGGGATGTTCTCTGAAAAGATCCGAATCCGAGCTAATCATCTCCGGCTCAAACCAAATTCCAAAATCAAGGCCAATTTCCGTTAGATGGTCACAGAATTTGTGCAGATCGACTTTCTCTTTGTTCACGAACCAATCGCCCAAAGAAGAAGAATCATTATTTCTCTTTCCAAACCATCCATCGTCAAGAACGAATAAATCAACGCCAAGCTTCTTTGCTTCATCAGAATAAGCGATAAGTTTTTCGGTATCAAAATCGAATAAGGCTCCTTCCCATGAATTGAAGATCAATTCCCTTTTGTTCTCTCTTTTATCGGTCTGTATATTTTCTTTCACCAAAGCATGGAAGCCTTGCGACATATGATCAATGCCGCTAGAAGAATAAGAAATGACAGCCTGAGGGGTGACGAATGATTCATTTCTGCCTAAAACATATAAGAAGTCTTCATCGTTGATGCCGTAAACAAGATGTAATGTTCCGTACATCGTTTTTTCGATTCTTGCTTTCCAATTTCCAGAATAAAGGAGATTAAAGCCAATAACTTCACCCGAGGAATAATCGTTTCTTTCCTTTGAAAGGAAAAAGAAAGGATTTTCTTGATGAGAGGATTTGCCTCTGTTAGAAGCGAATTCCTGAATCCCATCATGGATGAGATTTATCTCTTGCCATCTTTCCCTTGCCCAAGCACCATAAAAATGATGAAGGTAGTATTCGGATGTTGGAAGATCTAGTTGCAAGGAAAACGCTCTAAGCAAACGGATTTTCTTGCCTTTGTTTTCGACTTTAAATGATTTGGCGATTATGTTTTTGTCGCGATAAATAGAAATGTACTCATAAAGATAAACGTTGGCTGTTATATCTTTGAAAGTAATTTCGAGCGTATCGACATTTTCCTTGTTGTAAACGCCTTCTTTCCTAAGCAAAGGAGCGTCTAATGAAGGCAAAGAATCTAGAGGCTTGATTCCATGATAGATTTTGTGTTTAACGTATTCCCAATCTGTGAGATATGAGCCGTTTTCATGTTGGATAATAATCGGTGCGTCGCGTTTATCGGCTTGCCCATGAGAAGAGACTTCTTGTAGCGTTTCAGGATAAAAATAAGAAGGCGATGGCGTCATTATCGACATTTTTTTGTCGAGATAAGTGTTATCTGGATAAACAATCCTTCCCTTTAAAATATCGCTTATATCAGAGAGCCTTTCGCCAAAATAAAGAGTTTCCAAACGGCCAAAACCGTTAAGATGGATAACATATGAAATTTCTTTGTTAAAAAGATGAAAAACGTTTTCTTCGGAATTGAAATGA
>CAVGNL010000025.1:0-2625 GCA_963630455.1 Prevotella sp. CAG:755 | reverse complement strand
TGATTTGCAAATCATGTCAAATAATAGAAAACTGTATTACATTGAAACGTTCAAATTGAGACTCACTGAAATTCTTAAGCCGAAATACTCCAACCTAATGAGAAAATAAAATCGTAGATTTTTCATCTATATTTGGTCACCGATTGCTTATTGAATACATTTTTTAAGAGACGAAGAATCATCGATTATTTCTACGAGATGACAACCGGACTTTCTTTCTCGTTGTTCAAAGGTTGCAATTGACTAATCCGTTATAATCACTCGATATATTGTAGAAAGAAGAAATATATGATTTTGTTCATTAGAATTACATAACTTTTTTATGCAAATTTTTAATGCAAAAGCGTTTTCTTAAAAGTTAGAATTATTTCGTAAATTTCGATATGGAGGGAGGATCTCATGGCAAGCAAAAAACACCAATGGACCGAAGGCGAAAAGAAATGTATGGAAAAGTATTGGGAATATAAGAAGGAGAATCCCAAAGAAAGAAAGAACCTTTCAAAACTTGTTCGCCACATCAATATGCTTAACCCTTTGGGGAATGACTATTCATGGGAATATATTTTCTTTGATCGTTTGCTTTCTGACGAACAGATTAATTTTTTACTGAAGATAAAACTTAGAAAAGAATACACGATAGACGAACTATCTAAAATCTATGGGAAAGACGTCGTTGCAACGGCTAAGTTCGTTAATGATTTAGTGAACATCGGAATTCTCGAATACTGCACGGAGAAAGGAAGCAATATCGATAAAATTAAGATGCCTGTTTTCGCTCCTGGAGGAATGGAAAATACGGCCTACACGGCAAAGATTCTTGAACATAGCCCAGAAATTGCCCCAGCCTTCCTTAACTACATTCTTGATCTTCAAAAGATGATTGCTTGCTTTGTCCCGCATGGAAACGCCCTTATGCGCACGATACCCGTTGAAAGGTCAATCGCCAATAACAGCAAGAAAGTTTCGACCGACGAAGTCTCTCATTGGCTTGATTGGGCGGAAAAAGAGGGTTGCATCGCCGTTGGCTATTGCGAATGCCGAAGGCTTAGAAGAATGGTAGGGGAAGGAACGGCCGATCTTGAAGGAGAGTGGTGCATATCTTTAGGCAAACTCGCTTCAAGTTTAGTTCGCGCAGGAAAGCATCGTCAAATCAGTCGCCAAGAAGCTGAGAAGATTCTTCGCGAAGCAGAAGACAAAGGCTATGTTCACCAATTATCAAACGTTGACGGAAAAGACTATTCTTGTTTTATTTGCAATTGCCCATGGGATACATGCATGGCCTTAAAGACTAGTTGGTATACTTCCTCTCCGAATCTTTCTTCTTCCAACTATCGGGCTAAGGTTGATCCAAAAAACTGCGTAGCTTGCGGAGGATGCGTTGAGGTATGTCCTCAGAATGCCGTTCGCTTAGGCGAGAAGCTTTGCACGAAAGAACACATACGCATCAAACCGAAATCAGTTCCTGGGGATAATCTCTTCTTTTTTGGCGAAAAAGGTCACAAGTGGAATGGCAATTCTTTCCTTACGGATCGCGAAAATGTCTATCGGGAGACGGGCACCGCTCCTTGTAAGGTGGCTTGCCCTGCCCATATTGCGGTTCAAGGATATTTAAAACTCGCCAATGAAGGGAGATACGAAGAAGCTTTGGCTTTGATCAAGAAAGAAAATCCGTTCCCTGCGGTATGCGGTTCCGTTTGCCATAAATATTGTGAGCTTCAATGTACGAGAGGAAAAATTGATAAGCCTGTCTCAATTGATGAAGTAAAACGTTTTTTGGCTTTGCGTGATATAAACAAAGAAACTCGTTATATTCCGGAAAAATATTATAAAAACGGCCATAAAATAGCCATTATTGGCGCAGGGCCTGCTGGACTTTCTGCCGCGTATTATTTGGCTATACTGGGGCATGAAGTCACCATTTTTGATAAAAACAAACTTCCTGGTGGCATGATGAGATACGGTATGCCTTCTTTCCGTCTGGAAAAAGATTTGGTTGATGCTGAGATCAAGGTTATCGAAGAACTTGGCGTGAAAATCCGATGCGGAATCGAAGTCGGCAAAGACATATCGCTTGACGGGCTTCGCAAAGATGGCTTCAAGGCTTTTTATCTAGCCATCGGCTGCCAAGGAGGAAGAAGCCTCAATATCGCTGGGGAAGAACTTAAGAACGTTATTTCAGGCGTGTCTTTTTTACACAAATTCAACGAAGATGGTTACCCTCTTTCTGGGAAAGTCGTCGTTGTTGGCGGAGGAAATGTTGCTATGGACGTAGCAAGGGCGGCAAAACGTTCTGGAGCGTCTGTTAGCATGTATTGCTTAGAGAAGAGAGAAGAAATGCCTGCAAGCGAAGATGAAATAGAAGACGCCATATCAGAAGGAATCATCATCAATAATTCTTGGGGGCCAAAGGAGATTGTCGGAAAAGACGGCAAATGCAGCGGCATCACTTTTAAGAGATGCATTTCCGTAAAAGATAAGGATGGCAAATTCGCTCCATCATACGATGAAAACGAAACAACATCTTTGGATGCGGATTATATCTTAACGGCTATCGGACAAAGCGTGATATTGGGAGATTTGCTTAAAGATAGCAAAGTCGAAACAAGAAGAGGCAATTTCATTGTT
>CAVGNL010000024.1:0-6345 GCA_963630455.1 Prevotella sp. CAG:755 | reverse complement strand
TCTGTTGCGGAACCGATGTGCGGAGTAATCAAGACTCTTGGATAGAGATCAACAATCAATTGATCTTCTTCGTTAGGCATCGTTTTCGGATCGTGGTCTTTGTTGAAGAGAACTTTCTCATTATCGATGACGTCTAATCCTAAACCTGCGAGTTTTCCCTCTTTAACTGCATTCAATGCCGCTAAGTTGTCCATGACCTCGCCGCGGGCAACATTAACGATTATCGCCCCAGGTTTCATTGAATCAATTAATTCTTTAGAAATGAATTTATCGTTTTTGCCTTTGATATATGCCATATGGCAAATAACGACATCGGCTTCTTTCATGACATCGAGAGCGGTTTCTTTCATCTCAATCAAGCCTTCGCAAGCCGGTGAGACAAAAACATCGTAGCCAATGACTTTTGCGCCTAAGCCTTTGAAGAGAGAAGCGGTGACTCTACCAATTCTTCCACATCCTAAAATGCCGACTGTGCAATCACGGATTTCTTTCGAAAACATTTGATCAGTTACTTTGAAGTGACCCTCGTGAGCAAGCGAGGTTGCATAAGCCGCATTACGAAGAAGCATCATTGCAAGTGTTAACGCCAATTCAGAGATGGCATTTGGTGAATAGCCAGGAACAAAAGCTGTTTCAATTCCAAGTTCTTTGCAAGCGGCAACGTCAACATGATTAAACCCGGCTGTACGCGTTAAGTAATACTTAAGCCCCTTTTCTTTAAGTTTAGCAAGATGTTCTTTGTCGAGAACGCAATTGCCACGGATCATAACATTTTCATATCCGAGAGCCAATTCATAATTGTCATTGTTAAGGTATTCAGGTCTAGTGACTAATTCATAACCATATTTCTTACCTAATTGCTCGAAATACGGAAGTTCGTAGCCACGGCACCCGAAGCAAATCATTTTCTTTTCCATTAATAATTCCTCAAATTAAGATTAAGCAGCAAAGAAGATTCCTGTGCTTGTGATAACAGTTAATAAGATGACCCAAATAACGATTCCAATAACTGAACCAAATGTTCCGATTAAGGAAATATGGGAAGCCATCTCTTTTTCTTTATCGAAGCTGATGCAATATCCAACAGCTACCGTCGCAGGTGGAACCATCCAAGTGATTACAGACGAAGAGAGGGTTGCGGTAGAAATGAGTTGAGAGATCTTCTCTCCTTCTGGGACAAGCCATCCAGTTGCGTTGGCGATAACTTGAAGCACAACAAGAAGTCCTAAAACGATAGCCGGAGCAACGATAACCTTAAGACCCGTCCAAATCCAAGCGTATTTGTCCGTTGCGGCATCTTTGACGTTTGTACCACCTAGGGTGCAACCGATAGCGAATAAGATGATTGTGGATGATAATCCGCCAAGTGTATTAGCGGCTTGATAGATCCAAGGCAATGTTGCATCGAATCTCCAGAAAGCGACTTTCGCGTCTGCGCTGGCAGAAGGATAGGCTCCAAAAACATTCTTTGAAACAAAAGCAACACCCGGAATTGCTTGTAAGGCCCAAAGCAAAAGACCGGCAAATGTGGCAATAACGATTGGGTTTAGGAAGACTTTTTTAAGAATCGTCTTCGCGGATTTATCAACGGCTTTCTTATTTCCTTCGTGTCCTAAGGAAGAAGCTTGATCTTCAACGCCATCATCAAGTCCGGCAACAGCAAGATAAGCATAAGAATAAAGGAATACACGATAGGCAACATTCATGATGTTGAAGTTGTTACCAGCAGCTTTTCCGTAAATTGCGCTAACGAGCGGGAACCCAAAGAAAGTTGTCGAGCCGAAAGCGAATAAAATAGCAAGAACCGTTCTCTTTTTCTTATCCTTAACCCAAATGAAAATGAGTTTGGCTAAGAATATGAAGCCAATATAGAATACGAAGCCTAAAATAAAGTTAACGACAGCATCGATTCCACCAGAGACCGTGAAGTCTGACATAAAAGAGCAGAACGCAAGACACGGCAAGCAGACTGTCATAACGAATTTCGTCAAGACCTTGCCTGTAGCGTCTGGCAAAAGTTTTTTCTTCGTGAAGAAGAAGCCAAGAAGAATGAAGATGATAGTCTTAGCAATATTGACCCAGAGACTGCAGGAACTGAGTGCTTTTGTAAGATTATCACCCATATCAGCTTGGGCAATAATTGTATTTAGAAGCATCATATGATTGCTCCTCCTTTACGGCAAAAATTATACGCATATGTTTTTTTCCTTTACAAGTGCTTTAGATTAAGTTTAAAACCGATAAATCGGTCTTTTTTTCGATGTAAGCACTTTCTTATGCAAAAAGGTAAATCGGTATATCGTTTTACCAATTAACAAAAACAATAAGCATGTTTTTAATATTTTTTATGCGCATTTCACGTAGCAATGTTTTTTCCGGATCTTTTTCGTATAATTAAGGCATATTAAGGGAGAGATAAGATGAATCCATGGAAAGATATCGACGATAAAAGAGTGTCGCCTGATGAATTCGTTGCCTACATAGAGATTTCCAAAGGCAGCAAAAACAAATACGAATTAGATAAAGAAACTGGGTTATTGAAATTAGATAGAATTCTCTACACTTCTACTCAATACCCTCATAATTACGGCTTTATACCTAAAACATATGCCGAAGACAATGATCCTTTGGATGTTTTATTAATCACATCTGAGCCTATCATTCCAATGACTCTTGTAAAGGGTAGGCCAATTGGTATGATAGACATGGTTGACCAAGGTCTTACAGACGCAAAGATTCTTGCTGTCTGCCCAGATGACCCTTTCTATAAAAACTTCGATGACATTAACGATTTGCCTGAACACATCGTTCAAGAAATTACTTATTTTTTTGAGACGTATAAAGTGCTTGAAGGAAAGGAAACGCGCGTTCCTGGATTAAGGGATAGAGAAACTGCTAAAAAAGTCATTCGCGAAGCCATTGAGCGTTACAAAATCAAATTTCCGAATAACTAATCATTCTCTTCAAGCCAGTTAGACAATTCTTTGATGTATTCCTCGTTTCGTTCAAAATAGGTCATATGCCTTGCATTAGCGAAAACGAGGATTTTCTTTTTGTTTGATCCCAATGCTTCATACATCAGCTTATTCTGTTTTTCGCTAGATTCGTCAAGCGAACCATAACAAATGTAGGCTGGTGTCTTTATTTTAGATAAATATGGCGTTGTTTCGTAATCACTTAAATTGCCCAAAGGGGTAAACTCACTTGGGCCCCATACTTCTAGATAAGCAACATCACCTCTGACTTTTTTTCTTTTCAAGCATTCAGGCAAATTAGGATCGTCCAAAGAATAATCAGATATTGTAAGTTTCATATAGCGTTCAACCGTTTCAAGAAACTCTTTTGATGAATAATTATTTTCTCTTTCGGCGTTAGCAATTATTCTTTGATCTTCCTCACTCATTTTTTTGATAATCAGATGGGTTTCTTCGTGCCAAAGCTTTGCGCTGGATAAAGTGGAAGAAAGAGTTAAGGAGAGTATGTCTTTTCTTCTGGTCTCCAACATGAAAAGTTGCAATAACATGCCACCCCAGGAATGCCCCAATAAATGAAAATCATGAACATTCAAATAAATTAGAAGATTTTCTAATTCCTCAATCCAAAATTCTCTGTTATATATCTCTTTATGCTCATCCGGTTTGGAGGAGAGGCCACAGCCAATTTGATCATAGAAAATTAGAGGCCTATCTTGCATTTTTGCGATTGGCGATAATAGTTCCAAAGAATTATGCGTTGACCCAGGCCCACCATGCAAAAGAACCAACGGGTGAGATTTTCCCAAGGGATTTACGATTTTGACGTACGTTTTATAGCCTCTAAACGGCACGTATATTTCTTTTTCTTCCATGCTTGTATTCTAATCCATCTATTTGCAAAAACGTTTGCATATTATTTATTTCTTTCATTTTTTCATATACCTAGTATTATGAACTAGGTCAAATTTGAAAGGATGGATTATGGGCATAAAGATAGTTGGCGATTCAACGATGGATTTATCAAAAGATTTGCAAGAAGAATTTGGCATTCGTTGCGTGCCTTTTAGTATCGAATTTGGTGAGGAAAGTAAAAAAGACGGTTCTTTTCCAAATGAAGAGATGTATGAATATAATAAAACTCATAAAGATATTTGTAGGTCCAGTGCCGTAAATATCGTCGAGGCAGAAGACTTTTTCAAGGAAGAAGGAAAAAGCGGCGACGATATAATCTATTTTTCCATTTCATCTAAATTATCTTCTGGATATCAGAATGCCTCTATTGCCAAAGATGATAACGAACATATATATGTTTTTGACTCGCAGTCGGCGTCTTTGGGCATCGCTTTGCAAGCTTTAAAAGCCAAAGAAATGGCAAATGAAGGAAAAAGCATGAAAGAAATCGTTGAGGTCCTTGAACAATATCGTCATAACACAAACGTTTCTTTAATCGTCGATGATTTATCTTTCTTCGCCCGTGGAGGAAGAATTTCAAAAGCGTCTGCTCTAGGGGCTGGTTTGCTTAAATTTCATCCAATCTTAACTATGCGTGACGGATCGTTTTCCGTACTTAAAAAGCTTGTTGGAAAAATTCAAAAATTAGGCGCGAAATACGTTGATTCGATTCTTGAAGGCTACGATAACATCGATCATTCCATCGCTCTTGTCGGATACACTTCCGATAGAGACCCTACTGTCGATGACATTATTAACGAATTGAAAACAAAGGGTTTCAAAAAAATCATCGAGACAAAAACGAATTCCACAAATGCCGTTCATTCTGGACCAAATACATACGGAGTGGCTTATATTTCTTCGATGAAACCAGGAAAGTATCGTTTCTTTCTTGATCAATTAAGTGATCACCTGAATGAAAAGGCTGCTAAAAAAGCCATCGAAGATGAACTAATAAAATACAAACAATAATTAGATGCTGCCCATTATTGCGGTTACGACACCGTTATAATAACCCATTAGGAGTTCCAAGAAGTTGTTGTTATAAAACATTTTCCCTATCGTATAAATCGAATCGTCAGATAAGAAAAGTACGCCATCAAGGAACGAGTAGAACTCACTTATGCCGCTAAGCGATACTAAAATTGCTGAAAAAAGAGAAATATCAACAAAGGCGATAGCAATTCCAAACACGCCTCCTAACAAGCGATTTAAAGGGCCGATGACTTTCACGTGGTTCAACTTCTTCGCCAAAACGCGGAAAACAATTAAAACCAAATAGCCAACAACGAAGACAAAAGCGAAACCAATAGAAATGAAAACCAATGAAGATAGCGAAGCCGCCAAATAGAAAGCCAAGCATTCTGTTGCGCCAGTTTCTGGAACAGCCGATAAGACAAAATTGCTAACAAAGCCTCTTAAGAACGAAGGGACCCCAGAAGAATTTAACGCGGTTTCGAGAACTGTTAGACTGCTCCCTGGAACCGTTGTATTTAAATCGTTTCCGCTAACAACCCATTCCATTACATTGTCCGATCCATATGAAGTCTTAATGGCAAGGTCATATAAGTCATTGCCCGTTTTTACAGGATTATCAGCACCCTTTTGCTTCAAAAAATTAATAAAACTTGTTTGAACTGATTCTCCCCAACCGTTTGTTTGGTAAAGCCAATTCCCTATGGGCTTTGCCAATAAATAAGCCAAGAAAAAGACGATTAAAAGGCCTGCAAATTGAAGCAAGGAATAAATAAACCCTTTGCGAATACCCCTAATAATCGCAAAAAGCAAAATAACTAAAAAGATGAGTGATATCCAGTCGAAGCGAAACTCTTGACCAGAAGTTGGTAAAATTTCCATTAAGCATTTCATACTTTCTTATTCTAGCGATTTTTCATCTAAAAAGAAAAGGCTAGGTTTGCCCTAGCCCAAAGGAGGAGATGTTTTAAGCGTTTGCCACTGCGGAGTTTTTTTCTTTTTCTATGTTTGCTTCGTTCCGCTTAGCAAGTTCTTCAACCATCTTTTTCTCGTCTTCTTCGCTAATGTGATATCCGAATTGCATTATCAAATAGGAAGCCAAGAACATAGCAATCGTAAGGCCGATAATGATGATGCCAAAAATTAATAAATTCGCTTTTCCGTCCGCAAAAAGGGCGTCGATTTGTGAATTTATGTTTTCGTTAACCTCATTTCTGATTTCTTGCGTCGCGCCACCTGGATTGGAATTAATCGTGGCTTCCGCTTCCCCGATTAATTGGAAAACGCCATAGAAGCCACCTGCGAAATAAGCAAAATATCTGATTCCTAAATTCAAGCCAGAGCCAAGTTTGACGTCAAGTGGTCGCCAAGCAAAACAAATTGATTCTTTTCTCTCGCCGAATTTATATTCGTTGTAATCGATCGCGTCTTGGAACATGACAAT
>CAVGNL010000023.1:0-2241 GCA_963630455.1 Prevotella sp. CAG:755 | reverse complement strand
GTGTAAACGATTCCGCCAATGATAAAGATAAACCAAACGCCGATATTAACGGCCTTGTCGGTGCTGTTAAGCTCGACTGGTACTTTCTTATCGATGACATGCACGCTTCTTCCAGCGGTGTTTTCTAAGCTAACATCTGTTTCGTCTAATTGGGCCATAATTTTTATTTCCTTTTCTTTCTTTGAATATTATAAATTTTTTCTAGTTCGTTGCATCATTTTTTTCGGCGAATACGTCTGCCAATGTTTTCTCGATTTCTTGGCAGGTTTCCTTATCATTAACTAAGGCGAACATTCCACGTTTGAAGATGGCGTATTTCGAGGAAGAAATAAGCGAAGAGAGCTCTTTATTGTCGCTTGCTTTTTCATTAAACGCTTTTCTGGAAGCACCGATATAGCGAATATCGATTTCGTTATCATCATCGACTCGGTCGTATTTCGTCCAATGAACGGGAACATCGTGCCAGCATCCATCTCCTCCTCTTACGGAGACATAATCAACCATGGGCTTCGTTTTGTAGGAATAAGAATGGATCTTAACGTGATCAGAATTCCCAACCTTATTTGCCGCGATGCTCTTTATGAGCACAGGGAGAGACGAATCGGCGTCTTTTGGCATGAATATGGTATCATCCATGGAATTGGCCAAAACTTCGTGCTCATAAGAAGAGTAATTCATCGCGATTTCTTTCTCATAAATGAATTCTCTTGGCTTATGCATCTGATAAAGCGGGATGGAAAGAAGAGGCGCCAAATCAAAGAACAAACTCTTGATGTATTCATCGCAGTAATTGATGAAAGCTGATTTGCTCACCGTATAGTCGTAAGAAATATAAATCTTTGGATTTGCCGAATAATCGAAATCTTGCGAGTGTCTGGACATGACGTAGTTCACCATATTGTCCTTCTCCATATAGAAATCATCGCCATATGGTTTTGGATCCTTCAAGAGAGAAAGCATGTTAGTTTGGGCGAGAGGAGTGAATAGAAGGCGGAACTCTACCTCATTATCGCGGTTAGTCCCTCCAAAAAAGACGTCGAATTCGTCGTTTCCTATAGGAGTGAAAGAACTTCCCGCGGAAATGGCTTTATCCGCTTTTTTGTTGATCTCTTTCATTCTAGCTTTGACTTCTTTTTCGATTTCTTTTTCGGAATTGAGGCTATTTATGTTGGATGGTTCACGAGAGAAGGAAAGATGCGGCGCGGCTTCGTTTCCGTAAATTAGAACCGTATCAGTTCCGTAGAAAGGCGCCTTATGTCGGACTGAGGCTCTTAATGTTTGGGTGTGGTGGTGGGTTACGGTATTGCCTTTGGAATCTGTTGAATAAGTTTCCCAAGTGATTAATAACTCCCCGGTATATGTTTTGTCCTTGTAGTCTTCTTGCAATGTTTTCTTTACGATGAAGGGGTTTCCTTGAATGTCGCCGGAAATAATGCCAAGAACGGAACGGTTATCGCCTTCATTCGTGCCAAGTCCAAATTTTTCTTCAAGGTATTTGACTCTCCTTTCGGAAAAATATGGGTCAATGTTTATAATGCCAGTCGTCGATTCCATTATTTGTCCAGGGATATTCCAATCATAGGAATCGTTGAGCCTTGCTAGATCGTTGTAGCATTCGTTTAATTTTGCCTCGACCTCAGCTTTGATTTTCGCTAAAGCTTCTTCTTTTTGCTTGATTACTTTATTGAGGTTTTTGTTTATGTGCACGATTAAATATATGCCAACGCCTAACAAAGCCGCGGCAATTATCAAGAAGTACCAAAGGGTTGAAATATTAAGAATGCCAGCAACAGCCAATCCTAGCGCTCCAGCAAAACAAATAACGATCAAAAAGATGAAAAATGTCCTTAAGCCCTTTGATGAGCCAAGATTTTTTTCGGCATCTTTTTGCTTTTGAAGTAAATTTTTATATTCCGAAACATGTTTGGCGTTCGCTTCGACATCGATATTCGCCTCTTTTGTGAGTTTTTCAAAATATTCTTTTGCGCCTTTATGATACTGTTCTTTCAATGAACGCTCATAAAGGTCCTTTGGCTTATAGAGAACTTGGTTATTTTCCATGTGTTTTTCCTCTTTTTGTGAACGATGCCTATTATACCAATAAAATGTCTGCATTTCCCTATGTATGTTGTCTATTTTTAATGGATCTTGTTTAGTGCTTTCGTCTTTTCCGTGTTTACAATTGAATTCAGGAGAAACGATTATGGATGGAGATGAAATTTCTGTTGCAGAGATTTGTAT
>CAVGNL010000022.1:0-4549 GCA_963630455.1 Prevotella sp. CAG:755 | reverse complement strand
TCATCAATCAACTGACATATTTTGAATGAACTTTCCTTTGCTAGAAGTTCTAGATCGTTTATGTTTTTCTCGAATTTTTGCAATGCGGCAGAAAAAATATCGGATATCTTATTATGCAAAATTACTGCTTTATAGCTTCCGCTTGTTTGATTTGAATATGGATAGATATATTTGTTTAATAAATCGTTTAAATAGTCAAATAGTTGATTCGTTTTCTCTTCGATAATTGATTTTTTCATTAATAACCTCCTCATCTATTAATAGGAGGCTATTTGAGAAGAAGGACGATTTAATTCAAAATATCAGCAAAAATTCCTTTTGTATATTTTTCTAAGTCAAGAGGCGATAAGCCAACTTGAAAGCCTCTTTTTCCACCAGAGATAAAAATAATGTCAAACAATTGAGCTGTCTCATCGATGAATACTGGCATTGGCTTTTTTAAGCCTATTGGCGAGCAACCGCCATGAACGTACCCAGTTAAGGGCAACAATTGCTTAAGCGGTATTAGCTCTATTGATTTTGAGTTGGCTACTTTGGCCGCTTTCTTTAGATTCAAACTGCAGTTAACTGGCACTTCGAAAATAAAATGTTCATGTTTTTCATTCTCGCAAACGAGACTTTTGAATACGCATTCTGGATCTTCCCCTAATGCGTTGGCGACACTTTCCCCGTCAACGATTTCCTCATCGTAGCTTTTAGAAACGTAAGAAATATTCGCTTCATCCAAAAGCCTCATGACATTCGTCTTGCTAATTTTCATATTTTTCTCTCCGCCTGTTCTAAATATGATATAGCTTCTTTCTTGGCTTTCGGCCAATAAAAAACGGAAACAAATGCCAAGAAGACAATTAAAACCAATAAAATTATTAAATCGATTAAATAGTTAACACCGAGAAATATCGCTTTGATAAACCCCGTTTTAAGAACACCCAAGGCATCATTATCCATAATCTTTTTTGGAAATTTAATAAACGAAGATCTTGCGAAAGAGCAAATCGTTTCATTGATCCAATTTCTTTTCAAGAGAAAGCAATAGCTAAAAGAAAAAACATAGTATCCGACGATAAATGAAGCACAACCTATAAGATAGGCAATTAAAGCCTCATTTAGTAAAAAATAAACAATAATAGATGAAGCAATGACAAGAGAGGCAAACAAAAGGCCAAAAACGATAGAGGCGATTAACGATTTCTTAATTCCTCTTTTTTCCTCTGATAACTCTTTTTTGAAATCGGCTTTTTTTATGGCTTGGATCTCTTTGCAACAATTTTCGCAAAAATAATCTTTTCCTTGGTTGCTACTAGAATCATATTCATAAGTCGTTGACGTAGAAAGAAAAGACTGTTCAACTTTAACATCTCCAATTCCATATTTTTCTTTGGAATAGATGCTTTTGCCACATCTTGAACATATTCCCACCAATTTTCCTTTGTTTTGCTCAATTGCACTTGAATAAACAGGAATTGTTTTTTCGACCTTATGAATTTTAGATAGTTCATTCCGATCGATTTTAAAAAGGTGGGCGATTTTTTCTAATTGTTCTTCCGAAGGCTCTCTTTGATCTTTTTCCCAAGCGATAATCAAATCCTTCGACACAGAAAGAAGACGAGCTAAATCGTCTTGAGTTAAACCCTTTTTGTTTCGATAATAAGCAAGATTCTTTCCAAATGAACTCATATATTAGAAAAAGCCCCTTTCTTGGGGCCAAAAATTAAGATCAAAGATTAAGCTTTTTTGGAGAATAATCCTTTGCCACCAATAAATAAATCAAGAACGGCAGCAACGGCAGCACATATGCCAGCCGTTAAATAGCCCCATCCCATAGATGCAGTTGTGCCTTCAGCCAAAGGCGAAACCCATTGGGTGCCAACCATCACTGGTGATAAGAAGAAGAGAATTGCGCAAACAAGACAAATAATTCCGGTTAAGAAATTTAAGAAAGCACCAAATTTTCCCCCAAAGAATCCCGTAACAGAACCAACTAAGCCAAAGAAAGCGGCAATCAAGAGAAGAACGAACCAAGCAATCATCGAACCGTATGGATCAATAATTTGAAGAGCGTCGTTTCCAAAAACAAAATCATAGCCTCTAGCCGCCTCACTAAACTCTCCCTTGGCAATAAGACCATCTCCAATAGGGAACAATAAGGCGCCAATTATAGCAAGCAAAGCTAATATGCTTAGCAATCCTGGTAATAATGATTTCTTTTTCATAATAAATACCTCAAATCAACAACGATAATATTACTAGCCTTGTTTCTTTTCTTCAAGAAAAGCGTAAAGCAAATTGAAACTTCAATAACTATATAGTTATCAAACACGATTTTAGTCATTTTCGTTTCTGCTTATTTTTCATTTATTCAATCATTTTGATAAATATATACCGATATAAAAAAATGAATGTTAAACTAAACGAGTAAACGTTCTTAAAGAACAAAAAATAGAAAGGAAAAATCAAATGTCTTACAGATTCATGTTGAATGAGACTTCGTACCATGGACATGGCGCGATTGAAAACATTGTCCCAGAAATAGAAGCGAGAGGATTCAAGAAAGCACTCGTTTGCTCCGACCCTGACTTAGTAAAATTCGGAGTGACAGGTAAGGTTACTTCTTTGCTAGATAAAGCCGGAATTGCCTATGCCTTATACGATAACATTAAACCAAACCCGACAATTGAAAACGTCACAAGCGGTGTCAAAGCTTGCAAAGAAGCTGGCGCAGATTTCATTATTGCCATTGGCGGAGGTTCAAGCATGGACACGTCAAAGGCGATTGGCATCATCATCACAAATCCAGAATTTGAAGATGTTAGAAGCCTTGAGGGGGTTGCACCAACCAAGAAACCTTGTTTACCAATAATCGCTATTTCCACAACCGCTGGAACAGCAGCCGAAGTTACCATAAACTACGTCATAACAGACGTTGAAAGAAAGAGAAAATTTGTCTGTGTTGACCCACACGATATGCCTGTTGTTGCAATCGTCGACCCAGATATGATGTCCTCAATGCCAAAAGGGTTAACGGCAGCTACCGGAATGGACGCCTTAACGCATGCAATCGAAGGCTACATAACTCGTGGCGCTTGGGCGATGTCTGATATGTTCCACATCAAAGCAATCGAAATAATCGGAAAAAGTCTTAGAGACGCCGTAAAGAATACTCCAGAAGGTCGTGAAGGAATGGCCCTTGGACAATATATTGCTGGAATGGGCTTCTCTAACGTTGGATTAGGTATTGACCACGCAATGGCTCACACTCTATCTGCCTACTATGACATTCCACACGGCGTCGCATGTGCTATGCTTCTTCCTATCGCCATGGAATTTAATGCAGATGTAACTGGCACAAAATACAAAGACATCGCTATCGCTTTAGGGGTAAAAGGTGTCGAAGAAATGTCGCAAGAAGAATATCGCGCCGCAGCCATCAACGCTGTAAAACAACTGTCTGTTGATGTCGGCATTCCAACAAAATGCGAAAAAATCCTCGCTAGTGACTTAGATTCCCTTGCTACAGATGCTTTGCATGATGCTTGCTATCCAGGCAACCCAAAAGAAGCCTCGCACGAAGAAGTTGTCGCTCTCTTTAAGAAATTGATGTAATCTCATTTCAACACAAAAAACACTCCCAAGATTTAAACCCTGGGAGTTTTTCTATTTTTTCTTGTTTCTTTCGAATTTGTCTAAATCAGCAAGTTTCAACTGAAATTCCTTAAGATCTTTGGATTCGACCTTTTTTAATCTTTCCTTTTGTTTCTTTATATCTTGCAACAATTTATCTTTTGGATAATTAGGATTGTAGATATTAGCATTCAGGATGCGGTCGGCATTTAAAGTTTCTTTAAGTAATTTTGCATAGTCACTACCATGTTTTTTCATTACGGGGACTCGCTCTTCTTTTTTTGAAGTAGAAGTTTTCTTCCTTGCTTCGCCAACAACAAGAATTATACCTTCCGGTATCGCACTTGACGAACCGCCAGAAACACTACCGTTAACTTTGACAATTCTAACCTTCTTTTTTGAAAATTCATCGGGATTTTGCGGTGCTTTTTCTACTTTTTTCGGTTGAATTTGCTCTTTAACTTCTTGAGGTTTAATAGGATTCTTTTCCTTGACGGAATTAATCATTTCGCATGATACAGAATACTCACTTCCTCTTACAAAGTTATAAACAACATTATGCTTGGTGAAAGAGAATGTTTGCTTATTCGAAGCCATTTTATCAACGGCATTCAAATCATCGGTTGTCAAATCAAGATCGCCATGAACCGCAGCAACATACGTAACCGTCGGATCACGAACGATAGAGTGATAATTTAAAGCCAAACGCTTAAGGGCTTCGCTAGGTTTTTTGCCAGAAGTGACAATGACTTTAGCCTTCTCCTCTTTATTGAGTTTTTCCTCTTTCTTAAATTCTTTTTTCTCGTTCTTTTTGTCTTTTTTCGCAGAAACAAGAAGCTCTGCTTTCTTTTTTAAAAGATCGTCTTTCGAAAAATGTAATTTAATTGCTGATAAAGCGTCTTTGCTAATTCTATTGATTCGAAGAATT
>CAVGNL010000021.1:0-3679 GCA_963630455.1 Prevotella sp. CAG:755 | reverse complement strand
AAAACATTTATTAGCTTTTGGAGCACTTCTTTGCATCGTCATTGAGCAAAGAAGTGCTCCAAAAGCTAATAAATGTTTTTTAGTCATTGTTAGATGTTGCGTAGTAGCACGCTCCTCCTTTTTGCCAAAGTTTGCTGCTGCTCTTCTTAGGCATGCCATATTCAAGCGCTGCAGCTTCAGTTATAAGTTTAGAAGAAACGCCTAATGTGCCATTGGTCTTGTCTTCAGCTGTGTAACCGATGCTTCTTTCTTCGTTTTGGGCAACCAATTGTTCGGCATATTCTTTCCAATTGTCTGACCAAGTTTTGTATGAAGAATCAGAAGTCGATTTACGTTTAATCTTGATGTAGTGTTTAATCGAAGTAGCAATATCCTCATCCTTAAATTCAATTTTTCCTTCGTGGATCAAATATTGGAATAAATAAGTTGAAATGTTGTCTGAGAAGGATGACTTGATGGCGCTGGAAATCCATCCTGCACGGTTGGCATAGTCAGAATTATCGTGAACGTTGTAGTTGACGTAGGTGGATAACTTTTTGCTGCCGCTATAGGTTGGGTACTTATTGCTGTCTGGGGTATAAATGGTGTAATAATCGGAAAGGCTTGGAGAATCCTTTGTATAGGTTATTTTGCCATTTGTTTCTGTTCCGACATCACTTAAGGTGTTTTCTTTCACGGTAGTTCCATCGAAGCTTGTTCCATAAAGAGACAAAGCAGAGCGTTTGATTGTTATCAAATGGATACCTTGATAAGAGGAAGCGCCTGCGCGCACGGCTAAGATGATTTCACCTGCAGAATCCGTTAAGACGTTGTGGGTGTATTGCGGAAGGACATCTGTCGTATCGACTTGGAAACCAGGCAAATTTCCAAATTGAGAAGTGTAGACACCATCGGTGCTTTCTACATCAGTTAATGAATGAGTTGTTCCATTGTAGAAAGCTTTTTTTGCCGTTTCAGCGGCGTTTGTTGTCTCACTATCAGCCCAAGAGGCGCGATAGTCTGTTTCAACGTTGGCGTCGTTATAATATTTTGCGGCGTTATAGGCAATGGCGTTAGGCGTGATTACGCAAACGTTATGTTTATTGAAATACTTATTGTAGATGACGTTACGTGGATAATAGTTTTCGTTGCCATCGTTGACTTTTGCCTTCGAAGAAGAATCATCAGTTTGGATTTTTCCAGCATCGGCAAGAGCCATGACTGCGCCGAATGGGATGCTACCGACTCCTTCATCATTAAAGTAATCGTAAACAGTTTCTTGAGTACCGTTTTCGCTATAAACAGTTAAATTATCGTTTATTGAAGTTCTGTCTGTGGAAGTAGGGCTAGAGGTCGCCTCTTGTTTTAAACCTGGCATTATACGATAGCTGTTTTCAGCACCATAACTGTTCTTTGTTGAATCGTTGTTCCTCTTGTTATAAAGCGATTCAAAAGCGTAAACACCATAGATGAATTCGTGAACCAATTCGGAGTTTTGGCTCTTAGTCATTGGGCCTTCGCCGGATTTTGTGTACTCGCCGAAGGATGACTTGGAGCCTTCATCATCAGAATAGCTTGATAAAGAATCGAAAGTGCTTCTGTTGTCGGATGAAACGCTGACTAACTTTCCGTCGTTGTCGGTTGTCGCTCCGGCCAAACCTTTCAAGACGGTTGTTAATTTCGTGACTTCTCCGCCTTCGCCTGTTGCTGTTGGTTCGGAAATCTTATCTTGGGAATAGTTCTTGCTTGATCCAGAATTCAATTTGACCAATATATGGCGGATCTCGTAAGGCATTTGGCTTAGTAACCAACCATCTTGGACATCGCCATATTCTGATTTCGCATCGTCGAAATCGAACATTGCCGTCTTTGTCCCGTCTTTGTAGTAATAGCCATCGCGAAGAACCTCGTATCCGTTAACCCCGGCATCTGATCCAAGGTTGAAGTTTTCGTAAATATCACTTTCGAAGAGTTCTTTTTCTTTTTCGTAAAGGCGCTTCGACCAAAGTTCAGTAGCGTTATCTACGTTATTTGAATCCAAAATCTTTTCGAATTCTTGCTCGTAGGTGGTGCCATTGTTATTGGCGTTTGTTTGAGCGGTTAATTTGTCGTTTAAAACGGCTTGCGTTGCTTCAGACTCGAGAGATGCTAATTTGCTCTTGCCAGAAACCGCATAGTAGTGACGAATTAAAGCCTCATAAATCTTGTCAAATTCAGAGCTTAATGACGAGCTGTTTTGAGTGTAGTTCTCTAATAAGTCTTTGGTTGTGTAGCTTGTGCGACGCCCGTTGGCATCAGTATAGGTGAAGATTGCTCCATCCTTGCTTTGCGTTGCTTTGTCGCAGCTGGTTAATCCCATTATCGCTGCGAGGCCTGCTACAAAACCGAGGGCACATTTTTTATTTTTCATAAGTGTGGACTGGTTCCTCCTTCTACAAACATGCGTGACTAGTTTATTCTCATAAGAGAATTGTTGCAAGCAATTTCACGCGTACGCATAGGAGTTTTTTCGATTTTTGAGCCGGAGGTGAAAAAGAGAACAAGTCAATTTCGGCTGAAGAAAATGGTAATTTTAACGTCGAATTTAAGAAGAAAACAATAATTTAGAAATAGTCAATTAAAAATATTGAAACAAAATTTTATCTTTCAAAAAATAAGCTAAACATTTAATTTTCTTATCAAAAAAGTTTAGAAATAATAGTGAAAACTGTTTTTAATTATTTTTTTTTAATTGCTTTATCGAATATATATTTCCGTTGTGAAATAATATATTAATCAAGTCAACTAAAAATAAAGAAGGAATATTTCTTATCGTTTCGTTTGCACGTACGTGCGTGGGGGAATTAAAATACATTGCAATTTGCGGAGGGAAGATATGTCTTCATTAGTGATAAAAAACTTGCACGCTTCGGTAAAAGATGTCGAGATCCTTAAAGGGATAAATCTCGAAATAAATGATGGTGAAACGCTTGCTTTGCTTGGCCCAAACGGGCATGGAAAATCTACTTTATTAGCCGTGATAATGGGCAATCCCCGTTATGAAGTTACTGAAGGCGAAATAACGTATGATGGTAAAGATGTTTTAGCGATGAGCCCTGATCAAAGAAGCAAGATCGGCTTGTTCTTGGCCATGCAATATCCAGCTGAGATACCTGGTTTAAATTCGGCCGATTTTTATAAGGCGGCAATGAATGCCCATAGAGAAAAACCGATGAGCCTTTTTCAATTTTACTCCGCTCTCCAAAATGCCTATAAAGACATGGGAATTCCCTTTGAAATGAGCAAAAGAAATCTGAATGAAGGATTTTCCGGCGGCGAAAAGAAACGCAATGAGATTCTTCAAATGGAACTTTTAGAGCCAAAGATAGCAATGCTTGATGAGATTGATTCCGGGCTTGATGTTGATGCTATGAATGTCGTTGCCGAGACGATCAAGAAGCAACAAGCAAAAGGTGCGGCGTTTTTGATGATATCGCACTATGCAAGACTGCTTGAAATGATCAAGCCAACAAGAACGGCGATTCTTATTAATGGGAGAATAGTTCTTGAAGGCGGCCCTGAACTTTTTGAAAAGGTCGACAAAGAAGGATACGAATGGCTGAAAAGCGAGCTCAATATCAACATTGAAAAAGAAGTCGGAGCCTCAATGAACGAAGTTTCTATTGGTGCGTGCGCAACAAGAATCGGGACGTCTAAAAAT
>CAVGNL010000020.1:0-5774 GCA_963630455.1 Prevotella sp. CAG:755 | reverse complement strand
GTTTAATTCCTCTTTGCTATCTCCGGTGATATATAACAAATCATCGTAAGATAAATCTCCTTTTGTATATAAAAACTTAGCGATTTTTACTCTGCTTGGATTTGACAAAATAAGAAATCCCTGGCTTGCTTCATCTTTGTGCATATTTTCTCTCCTTCATACCTCATAATTATAGGGAATAATCAGAATTAATTCTTTTAAAATGCTTTGAATTTTTCTAAATACTTTTAGAGGGGTTTTGCATAGAGTTTTTAGAAAACGCAATTTTATCGATGATTTTTAAAAATAAACACCGAATTGCACAGGCGACTTGCAAATTTGACTCATCGCTCACTAAAGTTTTTCGTGAAAAGCCATCCTATTTGTACTGCAGCCAACATTTTAGAACTTTCCTTTTTGTTTGTTGCAACAAAAAACTAACGGTATTGAAACCTTTGCGGATAGATAAAACGTCGTTTTTAATATATCATAATATCAATCAAAAAGGAGGCACGCACATGGCATTTTATATCAATAGAAAAAATACTAATTTCTTTGAAGCGTTGAACTCCAAAATATACGTCGATAAATCGATGCTTATTGAAAAGACAAACGAAAATTTAAGAACCAACGATAAATTTATGTGCGTCACCCGTCCAAGAAGATTCGGGAAAACCATGGCCCTTTCCATGCTTAACGCCTACTATTCGAAAGGCTGCGATTCCAAGGAGCTTTTCACCAATCTAAAAATATCAAATAATCCTTCATTTGGGAAAGATCTCAATAACCATAATGTCATATGGGTTGACATGGCCGGTTTCTACGTTAAATACGGACATGATTTTTTGAAAAGATTTAACTCCGATCTCATAGCGGAACTCGATGAGATGTGGCCAAACGTAATCAAATAGAACGATACCAATCTTTGCCGATGCTATATTCAGGGTGAACGATTGCACAGGCGAACGTTTCATCTTCCTCATCGACGAATGGGACGTGATATTCAGGGAGATGCCAAATTCGCCTCTTTGCGATGAGTATATAAAGCTCCTCAGATGGTTGTTCAAGTCCAGCGACGTATCATCGTGCTTCGACCTCGTCTATATGACCGGTATTCTTCCGATTAAGCGCTACAGCACAGAATCCGCCCTCAATATGTTTAACGAATATAACATGCTGAACCCGCAAGGTCTCGCTGAATGCTTTGGGTTCACGGAGAAAGAGGTCAAACACTTATGCGACACCCATCACGTGGATTTCGAGACGATGAAGAATTGGTATGACGGTTATAGACTAGAGGGAACAGAGATATACAATCCACGCAGCGTCTCAAAAGCCGCCGAGACAGGGAAATTCGGCGACTACTGGACATCCACGAGCGCGATAGAATCCGTCACCAACTACATGAACTATGACAACGGAGTATTGAAGGAGACGATAACCAGGACGCTGGATGGCGAGCAAGCAAATGTCGACGCTTCATCCTTTGACAACGATATGACAAACGTCGACTCCAAGGATGCGGCTTTGACGATACTGATACATCTTGGTTACCTTGCGTACAACAAGGATGAGGGAACCTGTTACATTCCGAACCATGAGATCTCCAAAGAGTTCGAGTCAGCCCTGAAGAAGCTCAATTGACGTGAGACGTATGACCCAATTTCCAATTCCAAGAAACTCTATGATGAGACCATCAAAGGCAACACCGAGTTCATCAACGAAACGCTCGAGGAGAACCACAAAGACTTGGCCTCTGAGTTCGACAAGAACAAGGAGGATGTTCTCGGAATCGTGGTCACAATGTCGTATTACTGTTTGAAGGATTGGTATTACGTCCGCAAGGAAGACACGTGCACGACAGGAAGAGCCGACATAACCTACACGCCAAGGTACGGCTCACACACGCCTATCGTTGTCGAGCTCAAGGCCAACGACTCCGCGGAGAAGGCCATCGCCCAGATTAAATCTAGGGACCATGCATCTTTGTTCAATGGATATAGAGGCAAGATGCTGCTCCTAGGCATCTCATACGACAGCAAATCGCTCAAGCACGACTCAATTGTAGAATTCATCGAAGTATAAACAAAGCAAGCGGACGAAGGGAAAAACAAGTGCCGCTTTTTTTGCGAACAAAGAATGGGAGAAAATTTGCGACACGGAAGAAGCCAATAGCGTTTTTGTTTTTATAGGCAAGTCCTCTTGTTTGTATTGCTATTAACATTGTAGAACTTTCCTTTTTGTTTGCTATCTACAAAAAACGAACGGTATCGACCACTTTAAACGTCTTTTTTACAGTTTCGATAAATGCTATAGTGATAAGGATATGAGTCTTGGTAGAAAAAAAGTCTTTTCTTCAATATCGATTTTGTTTTTGGCGTTACTTTCTATGCTTATAACGTGTTTTGCTCTCATTGGGAGCGATAATAACATGAATAGCAAACAAGGCCTTCCGGATTTAAAAGACGGAACGATTGATTTCACTGGATATAACATCGGTGAAAATTACCTTAAGCAGCATATGAAAGGGGAGTATGAATTCTTTTATAACAAATGGATCGTTGAAGAAAGATATACGGGTGAGGCCGATACAAAAGTAAGCGTCCCTCATCATTATAAAGATACGTTCATTGATGGAAAAAGATTACCTAACGAAGGCTATTCATCATATAGGGTCTATGTTAAAGGCTTGCCAATCGGAAGCAAAATCTGGTTTATAAACAACAACTTTGTCGGAGGCTTTTATGCCTATATAAACAAAGAAATCGTCTTAAAATACGGAACAAGAGATAAAACAGGGAATTGTCGAAGCAATGGCGGAGATGATATGACAAAAGAATACGTGGTTTCTGATTCTTTGCCATTAGAAGTCGTTTTTGAAGTCTCTTCTTCTTATCAAGGAGGACTGACTTCTCCAGCAAGGCTGGTCATAAATACTTTGGGCAGAAACCCAACCTCCCAATATTTAACGAACAACATCGGTTTCGTGGTCTTCGGAATCGTTATCTCTCTTTTGATAATTTCCCTTGTGATCAACATAAATATTACGCATAGGGATTTTTCATTCACTTTTTTCATGAGCATAATCACCATCATGACTTTCTTTTCCATAGACGTCTATTGGCGGATTCTCTCAATCATAAAAACAAACACGTACAATCCAATTATCTTTATCAATTTGCTTATATGCCTAGCTTTATCCTTCTCTCTTTACTATCACCTAGTTAAATCCAACAAAATCAAAGGGAGTAAATTCTATTTAATTGGATTTTCTCTTATTAGCGTATTGTCGATTGTTCTTTATTTTGTTTTTATGGGGACGTTTTTTCAAATAATTCCCTTAATGCTCCCGTTGTTTAATTTTTTGCTTCTTTTGCCTCCGTTAATGGCAAATGTTTTCGATGGAAAGAAAATAAACATTCTTTTCATGGTTATCGTTTTTTCATTGATTGAATATTATCTGATCACTTTTTTTGATTTGGAAAACATCATGATTGCCGGGGTTGAGCAAGCAATTTCCTATATCATGCTACCATTGATAATCGTGGTGATCATTCTCTATCGCATTTCTTCCGTATCTAATACCAACGAATACATAAAAGCCCTCGAAAACGAAAAGAAAGCTGAGCGCATGAAGGCAGATGCCCTAAAAGAACAAATTAAGCCGCATTTTATTTTTAATTGTCTAACAAGCATTCAAGAAGCTTATAAAGAGGACCAGAAAAAAGGCGAGAAGATGATTACTTCTTTCTCTCAACATTTAAGAACGAACCTTCAAGCCTCTTCATATGAGTTGATTCCTTTTGACGTTGAGCTCATGAATATTCTTAATTACGTCAAGTTAGAGAACATGAGAAGGGAAGTGACAATAGAACCATTACTCGATTTAGAGACGACGGATTTTCTTCTTCCTCCGTTAAGTCTGGAGCCCTTTATTGAAAACGCGGTTAAATATTCAAAAATCGAAGAAAAAGAAGACGGGTATATTCAACTTTCAACTTTTAAGGATGACAAACAAATAATCATCACTGTGGAAGATAACGGCCAAGGATTCAACACCAACGCCATCAAGAAGTCATCAGTCGGGTTAAATAACGCCAAAGAAAGACTGTCCTTGGTTCTTGGAGCCGAGACGAAAATAGAATCAAAAATCGGCAAAGGAACCAAAGTAACCATATACATTCCATTTTCGAATAAGGAGGAAAGAAAATGAACGCACTTGTTTTGGATGACGAGAAAGAATCGCTTCTGCTATTTTCTTCATGTTTAATTGATGTGCCCAATATCAGTCTCAATTGCTTTGCTATGAAGTGCGATGAGGCGCTTTCTTATGCAAGAAGCAATTATGTTGACGTCGCTTTTCTTGATATAGTGATGCCTTTGATAAACGGAATAGATTTCGCTAAAAAACTTATTCAAATAAATCCGAATATCAAGATTGTTTTCATAACTGGGTACGCCCAAAATATCGAAGAAATCAAAAAAGCCATCGGGAATAATTTCTTTGATTTTTGCTATAAGCCATACGACGAAGAAACAATCAAAGGCATAATTGTCAGACTTCTTAGCCAGAAAAAAACAGACGTTTCATTTATAACATTCCCGCGATTCAACATGTATGTGAATGGCGTGCTTGTTGATTTTGAAAGGGCCAAATCAAAAGAGCTTTTAGCTTTGCTAGTCGATCATCATGGAGAAGTGGTTACAATGGAAGAAGCCATCACAAAACTTTGGATTGACAAAAAAACAGATTTGGCGAAAAGGCTCTATCGAGATGCAGTCAGTAGATTAAGGATCAAGCTAAAACAATATGGGGTGGAGCATATTGTCACATTCAACAGAGCAAGATCTTTCTTAAATCTTGAGGGCCTTACTTGCGATTATTGGGATTATTTAAACAATGAAGAAAATAATTTCCATGGCGAATATATGCGTCCATATGAATGGGCGATAGAGAAAGAAGAGATGTTGGTATGCGAAAGAGCCGATAATTTTTCTTTTTTGAAATAGTCTCTAAGCAAAAACGATGTATCACTTATAGGACTTTTTGTTCTGAGGATTTTCTAATCTTCTTGATTTAAATCAAAGTTATTTTATATTTTCCTCTGGATAATCGTTCTCCTAGGAGGAAGGGAAGATGCAAGGTAACATTCATTCAATCGAAACGTTCGGATCTGTTGATGGACCTGGAATTCGTTTCGTTGTCTTCGTGAAAGGGTGTGCGATGCGTTGCTTGTTTTGCCATAACCCTGACACATGGAAGGGTGAGGGAGGGGTATTAAGAGATTCCGATGATTTAATCAAACAAGCCCTTCGTTATCGCCCTTATTGGGGAGAAAAAGGCGGAATAACGGTTTCGGGAGGAGAACCTTTATTGCAGATCGATTTTTTGATTGATTTGTTTAAAAAAGCCAAAGCGGAAGGAATCAACACCTGTATCGATACGGCTGGGCAACCATTCACGAGAAAAGAACCGTTCTTTTCTAAATTTCAGGAATTAATGAAATATACGGATTTGTTATTAATGGATATCAAGCACATCGATCCTAAGGTTCATTTGGAACTGACTTCTTGCCCTAATGACAACATTATCGATTTATTTCATTATCTAGATGAGATTCATAAGCCCGTTTGGATAAGACATGTTATTCTTCCGGGGTATACTGACATAGATGAATACCTATACGCGACGAGAAAGTTCATCAAGACTCTTCATAACGTGGAAAAGGTCGATGTCCTGCCATTCCATAAAATGGGTGAGTTCAAATGGGAAAAGCTAGGCTATCCATATAAAT
>CAVGNL010000019.1:0-3703 GCA_963630455.1 Prevotella sp. CAG:755 | reverse complement strand
TGTAGTTGTGATTTGGTTTGGTTTTTATGGGTCGGGCTTACCGCATTATGATTTTGGCTACATTCAGTTTTAAGGAGAGAAGAGATGAAAAACAAAAAAGCAAAAAACATTGTACGTATCTGCTCATTTTCTGCAATTGCCGTTGTTGTCGTTAGCATCGTGGCCCATTTCTTTTTCTTCAAGCTCGGGCCTGAAACGACCTCATACGGAACCTTTTATATGGAAGCGAAGAATTCTTTGGATTTGGTAATGATTGGCTCCTCAACCGTTAGAGAAGGCTTCATTCCTGCTGAGGCTTATAAACAAAACGGCATCACTTCTCATTTGATAACCTCGTCCCCTACTCATTTGGAAGTTATCGAGATTGCGATCGATGAAGTTGCCAGAACGCAAAACCCAAAAGTCGTCTATATTGACTTGAATGGTTTGAACAATCAAACGAAAGCGAGCTCTCAAACATTCGTTGAAGACTATTATTCATCAATGCCTAATGACGATGAAACAAAGGCGGTTAAAAAAAGTTTGAGAGAAAAATATACCTACCTTGTTGATGATGAAGCGTGGGAACCTTTCAGCGGACATAATTCGTTTAGGCAACAGATATATTGGGAATCTTTCGTTTACAACAAACAATTTTATACAAAAGGCTATAACCCAAGAGGTGAAGTTAAAGAGGCTAAGGTTTGTGAAGTTGATCCTAATAAAACCATGCCATTAAGCGAGGAGGCTAAAACTTACCTCGATGAAATCCTGACGATTTGCAAAAAACACCCCACAATCAATTTTGTTTTTGGACAAATGCCTAGATATTTATCAGATACCATATCCTCATTCGACATGTATCAAATACACTCTCCTTTAGATGCCTTCTACATCGTTAGATCAGCAAAAGAAAAAATTGAAGCAAGCGGATACAGATTTTTGGATTTCTCGAGTTTGGATTTCTTGGAAAACACCTTAAAGCTTGATCCGAAAAAAGATCAGTATGACGCTGAGCACTTAAATCATCGCGGCGCCTTGAAGTTTACGGCCTATTTTTCGCAATATTTATTCGACGAATACTTCAAGGAAAGGCCAAAACATTCTGAAGAAGTCGAAAAAGATTACGAAGAATGCTACGTTAAATACAAAGAAATCATCAAAGATATCGAAAAGAAAATGGGTATTAACTAATTCATTCTGACTATAATAAAAACATGAATCCAAAAGCCTTATCGAACGATCAACTAGAAAAATACCTCTCGTTTCTCTCAATCGAATTGGGGGGGAAATACATCTCCTCTCCGATCTGCTATACAAGAGATACCTTTGTTTTTCATTTATCCAACAAAAAATATCATTCGCTAACAATTTGTTTGGATGCTTCATTTCCAAGGATTTATCTTTCCTCCAACTCTCTTGAAGGTTCATCATTGGAAGATAATTTTCTTAAGATCCTAAAAAAGGAACTTAGCAATTCATGCATTGAAAAAGTGATTCAATACAATAACGACCGAATCATCAAGACGACTCTATCTTCTATAAATTCCGTTTTTAAAGAGGAAGAAAAGCATCTTTATTTAGAGCTTTTGCCACATCATCCAAATATGATTTTGACCGATAAAAACGATGTTATTGTCGCTGCTTTTAGAGCATCTTCTCTTGAAGACAAAAGGCCGGTCATCAGAGGGTTGCTTTATATGCCATTAGAAAATCCTTTCACAAAAGGAGAAAACACGCATTTTTCCTTAGAAGATTTTCAAAAAGATTGTTTAAACGAGGAAATTAATTTAGCTGCAAAACGCAAAAAAGAGCGTTTCGGATACGCTTTTACTTTTTTTAAAAATAGAGAAAAAACATTAAAAAGAAAAATCACTTATTTAGAAAACGATCGCGAAGAAGCGAAAAAACACATAAACGACAATCTAAAAGGTGATGCTATCTATATTTGTTATTCTTCCATCAACAATCGCCAAGGCTCTTTTTTCTATGATGGGCTCGAAGTTGAACTTGATCCATCAAGAACTCTTTCAAATAACGCAGAAAGATATTACAAAAGGTCAAAAAAGGCCAAGGAAACAATCTTGCAATGCAATAAATTCTTAGCAGAAGCGGAAAATGAACTAAAAAATGTTCAAGATGCGATTGCTCAGATGAGCGTAGCTAATGAAACTGGGTTGGAGTTACTTTCCAAAGAGTTTAATATCCCCTTGTTTCCAACAAAAAAAGACAAACAAAAATGTTATTTTTCAAGCGATACAGTTCCTTTTTATATCGATTTGAAAGGAACGAAAATCTTATTTGGGAAAAGCGCCAAGCAAAACGCTTTCCTTTCTTTTATGTATGATACCTCAAAGGAACATTATTGGTTTCATATAGCAAAAACAAGCGGTTCTCACGTAATCATAAAAAAGAACGACCCAAACGAAGAAGAAATAAGAGTCGCTGCCGAAATATGTTTGATTAATTCTTCCCAAGAAGATGGCGACGTCGTTTTCACCAAAAGGAAAAATATCAAAAAAGGCCATGCCCTTGGCGAGGCGATTCTTAAAGAATATCAAACGATTCATCTAAAAAGGGTTTCTGAAGAAACGAAAAAATACCTTTCTAGCGCAAAAAGAATTTCGCTGCATTGACGTTCCAAAACACTAGGACATGTTAAAATAGAAATATGAGGAAAAGAATTTTTAGTTTGTTTCTCTTGCCGTTGTTGCTCTCTTCGTGCAATAAAAAGGAGGATTATTCGCTTGATGGAAAAAAGGACTTCCAACTTTGCCGAAATGGCGATTTGCTATCATATGAATTCAATGAAGAAACATCCTATGAAGATCTTGGCAACGGTCTTGATCAATCAAGCCTGGATTTCACGCTCGGTGAAGGCGTTTCTTTCATTTATACCCTTTCCTCTTGCCATGTATGTTTAGATTTCAAAACTACATTCGTAAGTTTCATCAAAGAGACGTTGCTTGATATCCATGTTTTAAATTCTCCTTATGCCTTCGCTAATTACCTAATTTCATATTTCGGAAATGACAATATCGAAAAAGATGAAAGTCATCCATTTTGCAAACAAACTCCCACTTGGTATCACGCTTCCGAAAAAGGAGGAGTGAAAATAGCCAACTGGGGATGGGCGACAAGCGCAAATCTGAAAAAAAACATCTATTCCTCAGCCTCCATTTGTAACATCTATAAATTTTCCTCAATATCAAAACTTAAAAAAGGATTGGAAAACGCCACTGATTCTTTGATTTTTTATTTAGATTACAGCAATGATAAATCCGTTTCTTTTTATCGTGAATATCTTTTTCCCCTAGCTAAAGTATCCGCCAAAAAAACTTTCCTCATCGATTCTAAAAGGCTTCCGTCAGCAGAAAAAAACATCGCCCAGGATTTCTTCGGTGAAAACAATATCATCATCGAAAATAAAAAAGAGACTTTGGAAGAGTCCTCTTCCGCAATCTCCTTTATTCAAAATTATTATCGGTGATTATTTTTTCGCCCTTACGAAATAATCGAATGATAAGCCGTCTTCGATTGTTTTGAATTTTGCATAAAAATAGTCATCACCCATCGCATCTGACATATGTTTAGGATAGACGCCATGAGCGCATAAAGAAGAACCATATTTAGAGAAAATTTCTTCTTGGGAATGCAAATAATCGAGTTCATCGCGGCGTGAAACGGAAAAGGCATAGTATTTTTCCTTGCTCATATCCTGGAG
>CAVGNL010000018.1:0-2320 GCA_963630455.1 Prevotella sp. CAG:755 | reverse complement strand
TTGAATACATCACTAGCCTTAATGCATCTCATTCTATATATCACGGAGGAAAAAATATGATAACCAATTTCACCCATTTCGTCTCAGTGCGATTTCCTAGCGGAGAAAAATCTTATTATTTTGGAACCAACGATCAATCTTTAGAAGTTGGAACATACGTTATAGTTGATACGGCCTCTGGATTTGAACTTGGGATAACCACGGCCAAGCCGATAAGCATGAGTTTATATCGTTCTCAATTAGAACTTAAAGCTGTTGTCAGAAAAGCCAATTCTGATGATTTAGAAGATTTTGAAATGGCCAAAAAACAAGCAAAAGTCTCTTTGCAAATCGTCGATAGAGAGGCAAAGAAAATGAATCTTGGCATGACGTTTATCGATGCAAGTTACACTTTAGATGGATCAAAGATAACTTTGACATATACTGCCGAAGGACGCGTTGACTTCCGCGAATTATTAAAAGTACTTGCCCCTCAGCTTAAATGCCGTATTGATTTGCACCAAGTGGCGCCACGAGATAAAGCGAAATCCGTTGGTGGGCTAGGCATTTGCGGTTTGCCGCTTTGTTGCACGACGTTTTTAAAATCCTTTGATGGCATTTCCATATCAAGGGCAAAAAACCAAATGTTGACTTTGAACATTCCAAAATTATCAGGACAATGCGGAAGGCTTAAATGCTGCCTTTTATACGAAGATGACATGTATACGGAAGCTAAGAAATCTTTCCCGCACATCGGTGATAAAATCCATCTTCCAACAGGTGAATATGCAGTTTCATCATTCAACATAATGTCACGGAGCATTAAACTGCAAAGCGAGGATGATGTTCAATTCTTGAGTTTGGATGAATATAACAAAATAATTCATCCTAACTACAAACCGGCCCAAAGCAACAAACAGCAATTCAATAAAGAAACGCAAAATAAACAGGCTTTTCAAAAAAACAATCAAAATAAAAACATTCAACAGAAAAAGGAAAGTTCCCAATTAGATAAGCAAAATAAAAACAATAATGGAAAAGGCCGTTTCCAAGGCAAACGCAAACCAAATAACAACAATGAAAAGAGAGCTTAATTTTCAAGGAAATACCCCTTTACTTTATTTAATCGCAACCCCAATTGGAAATTTGGAGGAGTTTTCTCCTCGCGCAATAAACGTTTTGAAAGAAATGGACTTTGTAGCATGCGAGGACACACGGAATTCTGTTTTATTGCTAAAAAGATTCGGACTTGATATTCCTTTAATATCTTGCCATGAACACAACGAAGAAAAAGCGTCTGAAAAAATACTTTCTTTGATGAACGAAGGAAAAAAGGTCGCTTATATGTCGGATGCTGGATACCCTATTATTTCTGACCCCGGGGAAAGACTGGCTAGAAAAGTCATCGCCGCAGGTTTTAAAGTATCAGTCGTAAATGGCCCAAATGCTGGTTTATGTGCCTTGGTCGGCTCAGGAATCGCTAGCAAACATTTTTATTTCTTTGGCTTTTTAGAAAGCAAACCATCAGCTAGAAGAAGGCAATTAGAAGAACTAAAGAATTTCCATGATACGATTATTTTTTATGAATCGCCACACCGCATAGAAGACACCTTAAAGGATATGCTTGTCTCTTTTGGCGCAAATAGACATGTTGCTCTCGCTAGAGAATTAACAAAAACTCATGAAGAATACATTAGGGGCAGCCTAGAAGAATTAGTTGCTCTTCCTTCTGAAACCATTATCGGAGAAATCGTCATCATCGTTGAAGGAGCGCCATTGGAAAACAAAGAAATCAATGACGAGACAATAAAAGAGAGACTGCACGAGAAACTAGAAACGATGAAAAGCAAAGATGCCATAAAAGAAGTTTCTTTAGAGTTATCTATTGCCAAAAACAGAGTATATGACATCTATTTAAAGAATTGGAAAAACTAGGCCGATTCTTTTTCTCTTTTCTTAATTTGATAAACGAATCTGCCGATTGTGTATGCAGAAATCGTGATAACGGCCACACTTGCAAGTATACAGCCTTCCTTTAAATAAGGAGTTTCATATTTCATCGTATACGTGACGTTGCCTTCAGGAGCAAGGAAACCAACAAAGCCTCCATCAAGCTTATATGTTTTGCATTGTTTGATGTTCCCATTTTCTAAGGTAGCATATACCTTCCAACCAGCATCATACCCAAGAGAGGTCACAACCAATTTTTTAGAAGCAAAAAGAGAAGAGAAAGTAACTTTATTCGTTGTGTATTCAACATCGGTTAACGCGTAATCTTTTGTTTGGTATTTATGGTAGAAATTCTCCATATCGGTTCTATTTGCAACGTAGACGCCATAAG
>CAVGNL010000017.1:0-3071 GCA_963630455.1 Prevotella sp. CAG:755 | reverse complement strand
AAGCAAGGCTATAAAAGCCCCTATGAGCATTGATGTTTTGATTTCGGCTGGCGCTGGAAGTGGCAAGACAAAAACCCTTTCTCGGAAAGTGTCTCAATTACTCGAAGAAAAATGCATCGAGCCTTCAGAGCTTTTGATTTTGACCTTCACCGACAATGCCGCCCATGAAATGAAGGAAAGAATCATCAAAGAATTAAAAAAAGACAAATATCCTCGCGCTGACGAAATGTATTCCGCCCATATACAAACTTTTGACTCTTTTTCTTCTTATTTGGTTAAAAAATACTCTTCAAGATTGGGCCTATCTGATGGAATCGTCATTGCCAATGAGTCAGTAATTGAGTCTAAGAAAAACGAATTCCTTTCAGATATTCTTGCTGAATGGTATTCAATTCCAGAGAAAAAGCAAAAACTTATAAATGTCTTAATAAAGCATTCGATGAAGGATGATGATTGGATAAGGAAAATCGTCCTTTCTTTTAACGATAGACTAAACGGGATCATTCCGTCAAAAAGAAAAGAACTTCTAGACACGTATGATGAAAAATACCTTTCAAGGGATTTTTTTGATGGCTGCGTTAAAACATTTGTTAAAAATCAGAAAGAAAAAATAGTTGAAACGATTTGTGAAACTTTCTTCATGCTTAATTTCCCTTCTTTGATAAACGAACCCGAAAAACATCTAAGTGAATTAAAGACGTTTTTCTCTGAAAAGGCTAATTTTGAGCTCGATGTCAAACAACTCGACATGGAAGCGGATGAGGATGTAAAAAACTTATATGACGTTATCGTTCCGTTGCTTGATTTAGATGGTGAAGAATTTATTAAAAAAGTTCAATCTTTTAATGATGAATATGAAAAATTGCTCTTGCAAAGTAGCAGCAAAGACCCAGCCTTTAAAAACATCCGCTTGCTTTTTTACAGTTCAAATAAAACGATTAAACCTATTCTTGATGATGTTTATGCGCTTCACGAAAATTTAAATGATGAATATCAATTCTATCTTTCATTCAAAGATGATATCCATGCGATCTTGGATTTAACAAAAGAATTAGACAATCGCTTATTCAATTATAAAAAGATGTCAAACTTCTTTACGTTTAATGATGTTTCGACACTGTCTTTGAAACTTTTGACCGAAGAAGAATTTTCCGATGTTGCCGAAGAGATCAGAGAACGTTTCAAATATATCATGGTAGATGAATATCAAGATACGAACGACTTTCAAGAAGCCTTCATTGAATCTTTGCTGAAAGTAAACGCAAAAGGAGAGCGCTCCCATCTTTTCTGCGTCGGAGACGCCAAACAATCCATATACGCTTTCAGAAATTCGAACGTTGCCCTTTTTAGAGCCAGACAAGCTAAGTATAGCGATGGAAACACCTCGCTTCATGAAGTGATTCCGATGAACAAGAATTACCGTTCAGGCCCTGGTTTATTAAGGGACATAAATTATATTTTTGATTGTTACATGACCCTTTCTCATGGTTCCATAACCTACTTAGATGAAATGGAGCAGCTTCAATATGACTCGAAAGTCGATCTTTATAAAGGTGATGATGAGCTTTTTGGGGTTTATCGTCTAATTTCCTCTAGTGGCATTAAGGATGATTGGAATGCCAAATTTGGCAAACAAAGCACATATTTTAAACTTTGGGAAGCAACGGCTATCATTCAAGATATAAAAGAGAAGATTGATGAAGGATATTTGATTTACGATCGGGACATAGGCGGAAAGAGACCATGCAAATATAGCGATTTCGCCATCTTGATGCGTAAGAAAAGCGGATTTGAATTATATCAGAAGGCATTTAATGAAGCTGACATTCCTCTCAATAACGTTCTTTCGACGAATTTGAAAGAGGTTGATGCCATCATTTATTTGCAATCTCTTTTAAAAATGATTGATTTGCTTTCCAATAGCTCTTTAGAAAACCCCAATGAGATCAAACATCTTTTTGCGTCAATCGCAAGAAGCTACGCTTACCAATACACTGACCAAAAAATATATGATCTAATTTCTTTCAAGGACGAAAACCTTCAAGATGATTTAACCTTGATAAAGAAGGACTCGTTGTGGAAGGAATTGGTTTCTTTCGTCGAACGTAACAAAACCTCATCCTTCAATCAGATATTTCTTGATTTGCTTAATACATTTCATGTCATTGAAAAACTTTATCTTATTGGTAACGTTGACGATAACATTTCTAAAATAGAATCTATTGGAAGCTTGATAATTTCTTCTGAGAAAGCCGGTGAGGGACTTGATGATTTTATTTCCTTGCTTAACAATATAAATAAATACTCTTTGGATTTTTCCGCGGATTCAATTTTTCAAAGCAAGAATGCCGTTGATATGATGACGATCCATGCCTCAAAGGGACTCGAAAGAAAAATAGTTTACATGCCTTATTCTTTCAATTCCCTTTCCTTGGGCAATAATATGGACAAACCTGATTATCTTTTTGATATGCGATATGGTATTCAATTAAAGAATTCTTTCCTCCCGCTTGATAAAGAAAAAGAACATGTTTATTCCTTGCCTAGCCTTTTGGCGAAAAATGCCCCAAGCGAAAACGGAACCGATAGAGATGAGCATGTTCGCTTATTCTATGTTGCTTTAACTAGAGCTGAGAATACTGTTTATATTGTTGGGGACAATTACAAAAAAGAAAGTGAAAATTCCAGCAAAGAAACGTTATATGGAATGCTTGACTCTTGTCCGCATTATCAACTTTTTTATGAAGGTTATTTAGAAAACATGGTCAAAAGAGGCGCTATTAACCATGATTTGTATAATGATTTCATTTCCTTGATAAATGAATCAAAGAAATTAAAACTTCCTTTAAATCCATCTTCCTTAGGCAAAAGAGAAAAAATATATCAAAATTTGACAAATAAATTTTATTTATCAGCAATAAAAGATTCTGCAAACAAACTATTAGAAGACATCAAGGAACGCTTGTTTGATTATTATCTTAAAATTTTCAAAAAAGACGAGAATAATCTTGATTTCCTTTCTAAACTCTATGATTTCCTCTTTACGAAAATTAAGCCTAATTCTTTTGATG
>CAVGNL010000016.1:2748-10616 GCA_963630455.1 Prevotella sp. CAG:755 | reverse complement strand
TGTTTGCATTTACCAAAGATGGACTAGATTTGTCCCATAAACTAGATTACGCCTCATCGCCAAAAGACGAATACGGAAAACACATGCACGTTTTCTATGAAATCCTCCTTTTCATACGAGGGGATGTCGATTATCATGTTGAATCCGAAACAAGGCACTTAGAAAGTGGCGATATTGTTTTGGTTAACCCTGGTAAATTTCATTTTGCAACCGTTAACAAAAACGTTAGCTACGAAAGATATGTCCTTAAATTCCCTGTTGATTTCATTCCTAAAAGCGTCCAAGAAAGAAACAAAAACAGCTGCCCCTTCTTCTCAAGCAAAAGAAACGTCGAAAGCTCAATTAGGACGCTTGACTCCTATTACGACTTATATAACGATGAGGATCTATACATCCTTAGCAAATGCAAAATCCAAGAAATCATGGTTTTTTTAGCCAATCTTCGCGAAAGTTCTCCTAATTATCGCAACAATGACATAATTTCCGTTCTTACTGACTATATAGAAACACATATCAAAGACGATCTTTCGTTGGAAAACATCGCCAAAGATTTGCATTATTCAGAATCCTATTTATCCAATCAATTCAAAAAGAGCATGAAATGTTCCTTGATGAAATATATCCGTTCAAAAAAGATTGTTTTGGCTCAGGAGATGATCAGGGACGGAAGAAGAGCCATAGAGGTTGCCGATGAGCTGTCTTTTAACGACTACTCCACTTTCTACCGCACCTACATCAAAATGATTGGCGTGAATCCAAACAGTGATAAGACAATAAAAACCAAATAGGATCTTTTTGCAATATTCTTTTATTGATATTGCAAATTGAAGCGCTTTCATTAATGCTAAAATGCTAACGAATTTCTAACTACATCGAATTGTTCAACCAGCAAGGAGAAAAACACATGAGAAAAGAAATCTTACTTAACAACGATTGGCTCTTCAAAATATCCGCAAAAGAGGAAGAAAAAATTAATTTGCCTCATTCATGGAACGGGAAAGACGGCCAAGATGGCGGAAACGATTATTTAAAGGATGTCGCCACTTACAAAAAGTTTTTTTCTAAGCCATCGATCAATGACAGCGAAGAAATATATCTTAGTTTTGCGGGCGTTAATTCGATTTGTGACGTTTTTCTTAACGGAGAGAATATCTTTCACCACGAAGGAGGATATTCAGCCTTCAATATTTTGGTGAGCGATAAACTTAAAGATGAAAATGAGTTGATTGTTAAGGTTGATAACCGAATCACTTCCAGAGTTTATCCAACAGCTGCCGATTTTACCTTTTATGGGGGGATATATCGCGATGTTAAGTTGCTAATACTTCCTCGTTTCCATCTTGAATTTCAAAAAGATTCATCCTTTCCTTTAAAATGTTATCCAAGTGTCAAAGGAAACGGCGGATTTCTTAGAGTCGAAGCAAGCGCTAATACAAGCGGGGAGATTGCAATCGAGGTTTGTTTGCCTTCTGAAGAGGTTGTCGCTAAAGGAAGGGCAAACGAGGAGATAAAGATTCCTTCAGTTCATCTTTGGAACGGTTTAAACGATCCGTTTTTATATACCATCAAAGGAAAGCTTATCAAAGATGGAGAAATCCTTGATGAAGTCATAACGAATGTAGGTTTCAGAACATTCTATGTTGATCCAAAAAAGGGTTTCTTTCTCAATGGCAAATCCTATCCATTAAGAGGCGTTGCCAAGCATCAAGATAGGCCTATGAAAGGCAACGCCATAACAAAAGAAGACATGGATGAGGACATGGCTTTAATAAAAGAAATCGGAGCCACAACGGTTCGTCTTTCTCATTATCAGCATGATCAATATTTTTATGACCTCTGCGATAAGGAAGGAATTATCGTTTGGGCCGAAATACCTTTCATCTCCAAATACGAAAAGGATGCGGATAAGAATGCTGAAAATCAGTTATCCGAACTCATTCACCAATGTTTCAACCATCCTTCAATTATCTGTTGGGGAATTTCCAATGAAATAACGATGTTCAGAAAATCATTTGGCAAGGATTGCCGAAACGTTCACAAGAAACTCAATGAGTTCGCTCACAAAGAAGACTCGAGCAGATTGACTACGATTGCGTGTTTTTCCGTGATGAATATCTTCAATCGCATCGCCCACATTACCGATTTGGCTTCATATAATCTCTATTGGGGTTGGTACGTGCCATTTACTCCGATGACAGCTTGGATTCTTGATGCTTGGCACTTCTTTTACCCAAAATCCCCTATAGGATTAAGCGAATATGGAGCCGAAGGCATGCCGAACTTACACTCTTCAAAGCCAAAGAGATTTGACAACACCGAAGAATATCAAGCGATATATCACGAAAAGATGTTGAAAGACATTTCTAAACGCCCCTACATTTGGGCAACTCATGTATGGAATATGTTTGATTTCGGAAGCGATGGCCGTAATCAAGGAGGAGAGAAAGGAATCAATCACAAAGGATTGGTTACCTTCGATAGAAAGGTAAAAAAAGATGCTTTCTATGCTTATAAGGCTTATTGGAGCAAAGAGGAATTCGTTCATATCTGCTCTAAAAGATACGTTAATAGAACCGAGAAGAAAGCAACGATAAAAGTCTATTCCAATCTTCCAAAGGTTACCCTTTACCAAAATGGAAAGCTCATCGAAGAAAAAAGCGGTGAGAAAATATTTAAATTCAGAATTTCCCTTCAAGATACAAACGACATCAAAGTCATTGCCGGTAAATGTGTTGATGAGGCAAAAATCATCCGCGTAAAAAAGAAAGACAAATCATACATCTTGCCAAAAGGCGGAAATAATCTTTCTTGGCAAAAGTAAGAATTTGGGGCAAGCAATGTCTTGCCTTTTTAAAGTTTCTTTTTCGGTTTTTCGACTATTTCGCCAGTGCATTGGCGATTTGGTCGAAATTTTCCAAGTGAAATCAATTTATGAAAAAAAAGCGTAGTCATTCAAATATCCTCTTGGATGTGACTACGCTTTGTAGATTAGTTTTTGCGTTATTTTTATGCTTCGGTTTTCTTTTCTTCTTTAACGATATTAAAGAAAGAAGAAACAGCGATTATAAGCATAGATGCACAATAAATAATGAATGCAGGAGCGCCACTTCCCATAGCGGAAACGGCATATGGATTTGATTGATCTAATTTTGTTGCCCATAACGTACCGATCAAATATGTTCTGGAATTAAGAACAAAATAGAAACAAAAACCGCTTAAAACGCATGAAATCAGTAATGGAAGATAAGCATAAAGCTTGTTTCCGAATTTGCATCCTAAGAATATTGAGGCCGCGATTCCTAAAATCGAGATGATGCTAAAAGTGATTAACAATCCGAGTTCAGGAATGGCATAGCCTAAATTGTTTGAAGAGGATATCGAAAGGAACATCGAAACAAGGATTAGAACGGCGGCAAAAACATCAATATAGCTAGCAATGCCGAGTTTTTTTAAGAATTTCATCTTATTTGGCCTCCTTTTTGCCTTTGTGGAAGGTAAGGAAGAGAGTTCCACCAAGACTAATGGCAATTAAAGTTCCAGAAGCTGCGATGATGGAAATATATGTTGCTCTCCACCATGTCATATTCGAAACCATTTCCGTATTTGAATCGACGACATTCATATAATTCGATTGCGTTAAAACCCAAAGATTACGATGCACCGCTTCCTTAACGTTATTAAGTATTGTTGCATCACCTTTGATGCTTTCGGCATCAAAGCTGAGAGAATCAATGGTCTTATCCGAATCGAAGCTCGTGATACCAGCCGCTAAAGCTTGAGGCAAATAATCTAAATCATCCTCCAAATCGGAAACGATGTATCCGTTATAGCCCCATTCGCCTCTAAGAATATCGGTGATTAATCCTTGGGAGCAAGTAACCTCGCATGGGCCTAACTTAGAGAAGGAAGTCATTACGCCAAGTAAACCAACGTCTTTCTCATCTGTGTCATATTTATCGGCTTCAAAAGCAATCTGGAAGGCCCTAAGCTCAACCTCACGCCCTCTTTGTTCGGTAAGATATGGAGAAACGCCATCACGATGTGTTTCTTGATCGTTGAAAGCAAAGTGCTTTGGAGCGGCAATCAACCCTTTATCAAGAGCGCCTATGGAATATTCCATGCCGCAGTTGCCAGTAAGGATAGGATCCTCGGAATAATATTCAATATTACGGCCATTGTATCCTGTACGATGGGTGTTCATTGATGGGCCCCAAAGAATCGGAAGACCAACAAACAAAGCGTCATTCCCCATCAATCTTCCTTGAGCATAGGCTAATTCAGAATTGAAGGTCGCGGCCATTACAGGAGCTGATGGGAAAACTCTCATTTCAAAGCTTGCGTTCTCATCCGTGTCACTAATATGCCAATCACATTTATCAACGTTATCGCCAAAATTGTTGAAAGAAAGAGTTTTGAACGATCTGTCTCCAACGCCGTTAGGGCCATTTTCGGTAAATGTTCCTCCAAGGAAGCCCACGCTATTCATTTCTTTCCATGAGCGATTTCCATGAACTATGAAAGTAAGGGCTTGGCTTAAATCCAATTGATTCAACAAAGCATCCCAATCTGAATAGTTATATGGAGCGCCTTTAAGATTTAAATAATTATTCTCGCCATTTAAATTGAATTTGATGTTAGAGACATCGTCATCGGTTTTAACTTCATACATTCCACCATTGATGATCGAAAGCATGCGGTTTGTAGCTTTGAGATCCTTATATTCTTTCGGATATGTATTTTCCCAATCGTTTCTTGAAAGATAGGTAACCGTGCCTTCTTTGTAGGTGTTAAAGTCGGCGCCCTCTAAAGAATTCTTCACTTGAACTCCGGCTTTGGTCACATTGAAGGTATCCTCATCAACAGAAGCGATATCGTAATTATATTGGTAGGCTTTCGTAGCATCTCCATTGACGCCATTCACGCCGCTCTTAGCAAGAATGTTATTCAATGATTCATGAGCGCCATTGCCGATTGCGAAATAATATTTTCCCGGATCGAGAATGTAAGAACCATTGCCGTTTTTTGCTGATGAATCCCAGCTTGCAATATTCTGCATATCGACGGTGATCGTCAAGGTCTCGCTATCGCCTTTCTTCAAAATGCCAGTCTTGCCATAGGCGAGCAACTGTATCGCCGATTTTTCAACTCCTCCTTTGATATAAGGAGCTTGACCATATAATTGAACAGCGTGTTTCCCAGCCGTTTCTCCGGTATTGGTTACCTTGATATTGAATTCCATTTTGAATTCATGAGCTTTATGAGTGATTTTTGGCGAACCAACGAATTCTTCCGTGAAATCGGTATAAGAAAGCCCGTATCCGAATGGATATGTAACTTCTTTTTCGTAATTCCAATTCCCTTCGAACGAAGAACCTGAGCCAGATACGGCGTTCCCTTGGTTCATCATTGCGTCAGCATAACGAGTCTCGTAATAATGATAGCCTGTATAAATGCCTTCAGCCTCAATAACATAATATCTTCCTGAAGCGCTGCTCTTATAACGACTGATGAAATTACTTTCATCGTTTGAATAAACATATTCGCCATAATTCACCATCGCTGGAGAAGAAAGGCTGTTTGTGGCGTATGTATCAGGAAGGTGGCCAGATGGGTTTATCGTTCCATTAAGTATCTCAGCAATTGCTCTTGGAGCGTAGTTTCCGCCGATTCCCATCCAAAGAATCGCATCAACTTTCTCGTCTTTTTGAATATCGCCAAGTTCCATTGGGTTGACTGCGTTGATGATAACGATGACCTTTTGGCATTTCTCTTCTGCCAATTTCAAAATGGCTTTTTCGTTTTTTGTCAACTGCATCGGATTTGTCGTTTCCATATTTGGATTGACATTATTCTTTTCCCAATCCACGCCTTCAGAAGCGGCACGGCCAAAAACAACAACACCGACTTCATTATATTCAGCAATGCTTTGCTCGACGGTTGGCTCCTTAGCAATCAATTGCTCGATTGTTGGCTCATAGGAGGTGAATTGTGTTTTATTGAAATCGTATTGCCCTTGAATCGGATAATCGTTTTCAAGATAAACACGTTTTTGCTGAACGTCGGAAACATAGGAATCGTAAGCTTTCGCTAAGGTTTCGTTAACAGAGAAGCCAGCATCTTCCAAAGCTTCCTTAAAATGCACTGTTTGATTGTTTCCCGCAGCAGTATGGCCGATAAAAGCGCCAGTAATCGTGGCTGAGCTTCTCCCACCGAATAAAGAAACCTTGCATTTGTTTTCGCTAGAAGTTTGTAAAGGCAAAGCCTTGTTAAGGTTCTTTAAAAGAACGCTTCCTTCACCTTGAATTTGCTTACAAAGGTCTTCATGAGCCTTGACGATTTTATTAGAATCGCCCTTACCTGTACTTGTTAAGTATTCTTCGTCAGGCGTAAACGTTTTAAAAAGCTCCCCTTCGCCCTTTTGGACAAGCTTTGTAGAATGGGTATTAAAATAGCCGTCGAGAATGGTTCTGTTTTCTTCCATGATCATTCCGGCAGCGATGCCGAAAACAAGCGTTGAGCCAAACACGAAAGTAAGACCTCTTCCTGCACGTTTGAGTTTTGCCATACTTTCCTCCTTATTAAATAAATAAAAATCGCAATTAAGCGCTTACATTTTGTCATCAAAGATGCCTACATGCAAAAAGAAAAAGATAAGTAAAAAGATTTCACAATGAAAAATCGTTTTTGCAATGTTTTATACTTTATTTGGCATTTATCGATTTACTGATATATGCTATGTAGAAATGAAAATGAAGATTTAAAAAGTCACGATGAGACTCATTTTGAAGTTTTCTAAAGCAAAAACGGCATGGGGATGATTTGCCGGCATGATTATCGATTCGTTTTCACTAAGAGCGTAAGAAATCCCATCTATCGTGATTCTTCCTTTGCCTTCAAGGCAAGTGACCAAAGCATCCCCGCTAGATTCATGGGTGCTGATTTCTTCCCCTGAGGCAAAAGCAAACAAGGTGATGCTTACAAGAGAATTTTGCACCAACGTCTTGCTGATGATTTGACCATCTTGAAATGAAATTTGGTCTTTTAATTTCAGTATTGTTGATTTATCAATGTTTTTTAGCATATTTATCGCCTTTAGTTTGAAGATGTTTGGAGAAAAATGGCAAATATGTATGTTCCATTGCTTTCTCCGGTGTAAGCATTTTTTAGCTCAACGTACATAGGAGTCAAGGCCAAACTTATTTTACCGACATCCTTTTTATATTGCTCATCCTTTGTTCCGTCTTCATAAGACACAATGGTCTTTTCGAATCCTTGATTAACGAGTTTGCTAACGTAAGAATCGAAAAGACTTTCTCCATCTTCCAAAGAGGAAATATATGTATACAAATAAGGGATGCCATTACTGCTTGCGACTCCTCCCTCTGAATAAATTCCTCCGAAAGTCGGGATAGCATTAAGGATTGCTTTGCCACCCAATTCCGATACAAGGCTAGAATAGCTTGTTCCGTTACGTATGATTTTATCCCAAGTTAAATCCGAGGAATCCTCCATAGGAGAATAGGTCGGCTTTGTTTGCTTGCCAAAATCGCTATAAGTCATCTCAGTTTTGTTAGCAAAAACAGTTGAGCCATTGCCGGAATTCGTAGAGGTGAATTTGATCTCATCATCCATGATTTCGATTTCCAGTGAATCGATGCTATCTTGAACGAAAGGAGTGAAAATCGTCGTATTGCTAAACATTCCTTTGTATTTTTCATCGAGGATGAATTTCCCGTCTTTTTCATTGAAGAAAACGCTAGACATTTCGAAAGTTGGCCAGCTTTCTTTAATGGTGGCATTCTTTTCTTTCCCAGATAAATAGGCGACATCATCATAGAAAGCGACTTTTTGTAATTTCCCGTCTTTTT
>CAVGNL010000016.1:0-2738 GCA_963630455.1 Prevotella sp. CAG:755 | reverse complement strand
TTTCGTAATAAGCGGAGTCTTCGTTTATTTTGTTGGCTTCATCGTAAATCGTATAAGCGAAAGATTCTCCCGAAGAAGAGGCGATCAAGGAATCGACCTTTTCATATTGCCCGTCCTTAGCTAGAATCTCGTAATTTGCTCCACTCACCTTAAAATTTAATGAGGAGAGTTTTTTCATGGCCTCGCTAAATGCTTTGTTTTCTTCTTTAGCAATAGGTTTTATATTTTCCACTTCCTTACCCATGCTTAGGAAAGTACCACTATAAGTTTCAGAGATACTTATTGTCGTTAAATACGTGATTGTATATTCTGGAAGTTTGGCTTCAAAAGAAACTGTTCCGTCATCATTAGGAGTTAAAACCAAGGAAGAGACGCTTGAATGGGTGTCTCTTGGAAAGCCTTTAAGCTGATCGCCAAGGTGCTTAGCGGCATTTTTATTCGATCCATCTTTATAAGTATAGGCTCCGTCGATTAGTTCAAAATCGCTTTCCTTGAAGAAAGAGAAAGCATTAGTTAGATAAGCGGAAGCCCAAGATTTTCCAGAAACGGTTTCTTTTTCGACTTTGTTCGCCAAAGAAAGGCTTTCTTTGACTATGCCGTCTCCGTCTTTCGTATAGAAACTATCGTCGTATATAGTATCTTTATTCGGATCTCCTGAAACTAATTCCCCATAAGTAACATGCCTATATTTCGTCGAACTAGCAGAGATCTCTTCGTAGCCTTTATAGGTTGTTTTGGACTTATTCGTGCTACCTGTAACCGTGTAAACGGAGGTATTTAAAACATCAAGACTATATCCATCTTTCAATTTTTCGAGTATTTCAGAAATATTGAGTTTCCTTTTTTCGTTATTTCCATTGCAACCAGTAAGAGATAAAAGAAAGAGAGCGGAAAAGAGTATGTTTATTTGCTTTTTCATTTTTTACCTTCTTGATTAGTCGTTAAAATACAATTGTGTTCGAGCGCTTGCCATGCCAGCCAAAATTCCAGTAGCACCAGCTTTAACTACAACGACCAAGTTTTTCATGTTGGTTTTATCTTTCGTGCATGTAATGACTTTATCTTCTACTTTAAATTTTCCAGTAGATTTTGTTCCGCTAGCAACACTAGTAAAGGTTCCATTTGTACCGTCGAAGGCGATTGATGAGAATGAATAACTTGTATTTAGAGGATTCCATGTTGCGGATGCTAGGAAGGAAGCTATTCCTTCATCCGTATATGGATATACGGTAATGGTCTTCGGCTCAGTCTCAACTCCAGAAGCGCTTTTTCCCTTCAAGGTTATCGTTCCAGCCTTTTCGGTATGAAGAACGTAGGCAAAACTAGCTGAAGTATCCTTACTTATCGTTGCGCCTATGTCATTGGAGACGAATTCGATGCTTGTATCATCGTTTGCACCGTCATTCGCCACTAAAGTAAAGCTGGTATCGCCAGCAAGAATGTTACTGCTTAAATAGTTATTATCCCAAGTGCTAGCTGCGATCCATGCTGGTTTTGAAGAGAAGGAAAGAGAGGTCACTTCATGCGAAACGATACTTGCCGTAGCCGTTAGATCGGTTAATAAAGTCGTCTTGAACGAAAGAGTATAGTTTCCGGCTTTCTTGAATGTTATCGCCATACCATCGAGCTCATAGTTTTCAGCATCCGCTTCTTCTTCGCCGTTTGTTATTTTTACGAATTGGAGCTTATCGATGTTATTCGATCTGCTTGCGATCTTTGCCACTGGTACAATGTAGTATTTCGTGTTTAAGACAAAGGAAGAAACGCTTGTTGTTGAATATGGATTTTCTCCGAGAATGATTGAAAGCTCGTTTTTGGTTTTGAAGAAATACGAATCGAAGTCAATGCCATCACTGGGTGCGCGATCGCTGATTTCTTGGCTTAATTCAATTGTTTTGTCGGTTGTCAAACGCAATTTTTCTCCATTTTGATCTGAATTGTAAGATTTGATGTGACCGTTTAAGGAGGTGATATATCCATCGGAATCCAACGTGATGCTCATCGAATATTCCATGTAAACATTTTGATCAACGTTGTCTTTGACAACTTCAGAAGATGTAAGAGTATAAGTGTTTCCTTCTGTTTCAAGTTTTGAGGTTTTCCTTGCTTCAAGAGAAGAGAAGTTTTGATCGCCAGAGAAGAAATTATCAAGAATGTAATTGATAGCACCAGAAGACTCGGATACTTTGCCAATATTTAGGAAGGAATCCGCTTCGTCTTGATTAGAGATTTCCTTGCTGGAAGACTTTGAATTGTTAAAAGAATATGCATCATCTCCATAATCGAAAGCAGCATCAATTAGCAAATTATTTGCTATTCCATAACGATGGAGGGATTTTATATCTGCTTCATTTGATTCTGATTTGATGTTTTCGATTTCAAGTTTCTTGTCTGAATAGAATTTGTTATTCCATTTCTCACCCTTCGAATAACTAATCGTATTCACATATTCATTCGTTTCTGAATCTTCATGATAATTGTATTCATCATTCTTTACGGAAACGCTTGTTTGGGATATTTTCGACTGATCTTTCTTGAGATAGTCTGAGAGCATTTGTGTGAATATAGGATAGCCATCAGATTCGACTTTATTCTCGACGACGAATTTTATTCGATTGCTTTCCGTGACATCGAGATTGACATAAATCTCCGCTTCGCCTTTTGAAATGGCTTTAACTAAGCCCTCAGAATCGACAGTAAGAACCTCTTCGTTCGTAGAATGCCAGACAAGATAACGT
>CAVGNL010000015.1:0-12483 GCA_963630455.1 Prevotella sp. CAG:755 | reverse complement strand
GATTATAGAAAGCATCTAATCCTGGATATTGGGCTGTTTCGCCAAGTTCTTCTTCGATTCTTAAGAGTTGGTTGTATTTGGCGATGCGATCGGTACGGCTCATTGAACCAGTCTTGATTTGTCCAGCGTTCAAAGCAACGACAAGATCAGAGATTGTTGTATCTTCTGTTTCGCCAGAACGATGGGAAACGACGCATGTCCAGCCATTTCTCATGGCCTCTTGGCATGTATCAAGGGTTTCTGTCAAAGTTCCAATTTGATTGACTTTGATTAAAACGGAGTTTGAGCAACCGAGTTCAATGCCTTTTTTGACATAAACTTTATTGGTGACAAAGAGGTCATCACCAACGAGTTGGACTTTCTTTCCGAGCTTTTCTGTGAGGAGTTTCCATCCTTCCCAGTCATTTTCGCTTAATCCGTCTTCGATTGTAATTAATGGATATTTTTCGACAAAGTCTTCAAGCATTGCGACCATTTCTTCAGAGGTCTTCTTGCCTTGTCCTGATCTCTTTAAATCATAGACATGAGCATCGGCATCATAGAATTCGGAAGAAGCAAGGTCCATGCCTAAGCAAATATCTTTTCCTGGAAGATATCCTGCTGCTTTGATGGCTTCAACAAGAACTTCAAGAGGCTCTTCGTTGCTCTTTAATCCGTTAGGGGCAAATCCGCCTTCGTCGCCGACAGCGGTAATATCGCCTCTCTTTTTTAAGATTGATCTTAAAGCCGCAAAAGTCTCAGCGCCCATTTGAATAGCTTGAGCAAGGGATTTTGCGCCGACTGGCATAATCATATATTCTTGGAAGTCAACGCTAGAATCAGCGTGTTTTCCACCATTGATGACGTTCATCATTGGAACTGGAAGTTGCTTTGCGTTTGGCCCGCCAAGATAACGGTAAAGAGGAAGTCCGACGTAATCAGCTGCAGCTTTAGCAACAGCGAGGGAAACGCCGAGCATGGCGTTAGCGCCTAATTTGCTCTTTGTGGTTGTGCCATCTAGGGCAATCATGGCTTCATCAATTGCGACTTGGTCTAAGACGCTCATTCCGAGTAATTCTGGTTCAATGATTTTGTTAACGTTTTCAACTGCCTTTAAAACGCCTTTTCCGCCGAAGGCATTCTTGTCTCCGTCACGTAATTCAAGAGCTTCTCTTTCGCCTGTGGAAGCACCACTAGGAACTGCAGCTCTTCCGAAAGCGCCGCTTTCGGTGAGGACATCAACCTCAATTGTAGGATTTCCACGTGAGTCAATGATTTGACGAGCATGGATCGATTCAATGAATGGCATGTTCTTTTTTTCTCCTTTAGTTAGATTTATAAACATGCTTACAAAGTAAGCGACTAGATTATAGTGCAAAAAGTGACTGACTAACATTAGAAATAAAAATAATTAACGAATTATCGATACCGGAAATAATCAATCTAAAAAGCATGCGAATTTGTTTATAATTATTTCATGATTAGCGACTGGAAAAATTTGTTTAGCAAAATTCATTCTAAAGATTATGCCGATTCCTTGAAAAGATTTCTTGATGCTGAGTACCAACTAAATGTTGTTTATCCGCCAAGAGATATGGTTTTTCAGGCTTTTAAATTCACGTCCCCAAAAGATTTAAAGGTCGTCATTATTGGTCAAGATCCGTATCATAACCCGGGGCAAGCGATGGGGATGTCTTTTTCCGTTCCTCGAGGCATGCCTCTTCCACCGTCTCTTGTTAATATCTATAAAGAAATTCAAAACGATATGAAAATAACGATGAATTTCGAAAACGGCGATTTAACTCCTTGGGCTTTACAAGGCGTTCTCCTATTAAACGCCTATTTAACAGTCAGAGCCGGAGTTCCTCTTTCACACAAAAGGCCCGAATACGAGAAATTCATTTCGGATGTTCTCGATTATCTCGAAAGTTTAGATCAGCCTATCGTGTATATGTTATGGGGAGGATTCGCAAAGAAATACGAAAAGAAGATCCACAACCCCAAGCATTTGATTTTGAAAGCCGCCCATCCTTCTCCGCTTAGCGCAAATCAAGGGGGATGGTTCAATCAGCATCTATTTAGCAAATGCAACAATTTCCTTAATGAAAATGACTTAAAGGAAATTAATTGGCAGATAAAATAGAATTTTGAATTTAATTATTTTAAATTCGTGCTATATTGCATTGACCCCAAAAAGGAGAACACTAATGGAAAACGAAGAAGAGAAAAAAATAGCCGAAGAAACTTCGATTAAAAACGAGGATGCCGCACCAGCGGAAGAAGAAAGCGATTTTGCTGACGAAATCAAACCATCAGTTGAGGAAACGCCAGTTGAAGAAAAACCCGTCGAAGAAGAGGAAACACCAATAAACCTTTATGCCGAAGAGGAAGAAACGGAGCAAAAAGAGGAAACTCCAACAATTCCAGAGCAAAAGGATGAAAACAAGATAGAATCTTCTTCCAAAAAAGGCAAAAACAAGAAAAAAGAAGAAATAACTTATACATATGAAGATAGCGAGCTTGCTTCCGTTGAAGAGGCAAGAAAAGAGTTCCATACTATCTATCACAAACTCAATGTCTATAAATGGATAGGCACCGCAGTTGGCTTGGTTTTGATTGTGCTTGGTTGGGTAATCCCTTCGGTGATACAAGGAATAAACGCAAATATAACGATGTATGTTTCTTTGGGTGTTACGGTCGCTGTTTTGGTTGCCCTTGCTGTGTTTTCAAGCATTTTCCGCAAAAAGGTTGATGCCGCAATGAAAATCTATTTCAAAAAATACTATGAGCATACTTGCAAATATATTTTTCCAACAAGCGTCGAAAATCTCACGGGCACAGTCGATGATAAACTTCCTCAAGAAACATTCCTCGAATCTAAGATCTATAACGATGTCGTAAAAGTCGGTAGCAGAGCATACATGACATTTACATACAAAGGGTTCAATGGTGTTGTTGCCGATTGCGCTGCTCAAAAGAAGGGTGATCGTCAATTACAGACGCTTTTTGTAGGGAAATTCTTGAAATTTGAAGGAATTACAAGCACCGATGAAATACTCATTTATTTCAAGGGAAACAAAAGAGCCTTGCCGCCAAATTCCTTGCATGGACGTAAATTAATCGAAGATAGCAAGAGCATGGTTATTTATGGTTCAGGGAAAGCCAGAACAATCTTAACGAAGAAGGTTCGCGACGCTTTGGCTAAATTCGATACGAACAAAACATTCATCGATATGGCCATAGCAATCAATGACAAAGGAACTTATTTTGCCATGGGCTATGAAGATGATTTAATGGTCTTGCCTTTAGAAAAGCCGTTCAATCCAGCACCTACAACTCAAAATAAGAACGACATTGAAAAGGTGCTTAATCTTGTTGATGCTTTCGTTTATAAACACGGGGAAGAAAAATAAGAAAGTCTTAGAAGAACTATCTCTTTGGAGGTAGTTCTTTTTCTTTAAGAAAAAAGATATACTACTTACGGGAGCTAAAGACGCTGCTAGATATGAGTGATATGAATAATAATTCAAATAGATGGATCTATGTCCAAGCCTATAAACATGATGGCTCTTTGCATAGACAGTGGTCACCAGGGTTTTTGTTAGAAGAAACGAAGGATTATTGGGCGATTGCTTCGCGCTCATCTTTGATTACAGAATCCGATGGAAGAAGATGGTTAACAAAAGAAAACGCCATTTTCATTCTTTTCAAACACGAATGGCTAAACGTTATTTGCATGTTCAAAGAAGGCGGCGGAATTTGCTATTACGCCAACATGGCTTCGCCAACGATTCTTGACGATGGGTTTTTAAGATACATCGATTATGATTTGGACTTAAAGCTTTTTCCTGACAAAATCATAAAACCGTTAGATGAACAAGAATTTCTTTCTAATGCCAAAATATACGGTTACTCTGACGATTTAATCTTAGCCGTAAGAAAATCATTTAAAATGACCCACGAGCTTATGGAAAAGCGCAAGTTTCCTTTTTGCGATAAAACAATAATTGATTTATATTCCAAATTTGAAAGAGAGACCATACCATTTTTGCCAAAAAAGAGTCCTTTTCGCGGTTGATTTTCTTCGTGTTACTAGTAAGTGACCCTTAAGCGTTCTATAATTTGATGAGTTCTTTATAGAACTCGTTATTTTTATGAAGTACACATTTATATCGAAATCAAAGGAAGAAACTCAAAAGCTAGGTGCATATATAGCTCGTTTTTTTGAAGTTGGTGATGTTGTTTTATTGAAGGGTGATTTAGGGGCTGGGAAAACCACACTAACTGGCGGAGTGGCCAAAGCCTTAAATATCGATGAAGATGTCATCTCTCCGACCTTTAACATCATGAAATGCTATTTCAAAGGAAGGATACCTCTCTATCACATTGATGCTTATAGATTAGAGAACCAAAACATTGAGCTTGGCTTAGAAGAATATATTGAAGGAGATGGCGTTTCTCTCATTGAATGGCCTCAATTCATCGAATCCCTACTTCCTGAAAAAACATTAGGCATTACCTTAAAAAACATCGGCGGAGATGATAGGGAAATTACCTTAGAAGGCGATTCAAAACATTTCGAGGACATCATCTCTAACGTGAAAGGAGCATTCCATGATTAGCATTCTTCTGGATACATCAAATACAAATCTCTCTGTGGGAATCGCAAAGGATCATAAGCTTATTGGAGAGACTCAATACGAAGCCTGGCAAAGGCAATCGGAATTCCTTATCAAAGAAATTGACGATCTTCTTAGCAAACTGAAATTGACAAAAGACGACATTGATGAGGTTATCGTTTCCAAGGGGCCTGGTTCATATACTGGAGTAAGAGTTGCAATGACCGTTGCTAAGGTAATGGCTTTTGCTATTAATAAACCGCTTTATCTGGTTTCCTCCTTAGAGGTATATAAAGCAAAAGAGGGCAGATCGGTCTGTCTTATGAATGCGCGTAGCAAGCGTTCTTATGTTGGCGTTTATTCGCAAGACGAGGTTATTCTTTCCGATACGATTATGGATAATGAGCAAGTTAGAATCTATTTGGCCGCTCATCCAGAATATAAAATTTGCGGAGACGTTTCCTATCTTTCTCTCCAAGGAGAAAAAGTCAACATTCTTGAAAATTTAATGAACGGAGATGTCGAAAGAAACCTTTGCAAAGATGCCATTGCGGCCAAACCGATTTATTTGAAGGATTTATGATGGATTATTCAATTAGACCATTGAAAAAGAAGGATATTGAGAAGGTTGCAATTCTTGAAACTAATTGCTTTGTGAAACCTTGGCCGCTTAATCAAATAGCCTACGAGTTTAAGGGCAATCCTTGCGCAAAAGTGTACGTTTGCGTCGATAAGGATGAGAATGTGTTGGGCTATCTTGATTTTATGATAACCTTCAATAGCGCCACAATCGATCGAATTTGCGTCGCTAAAGAGTATCGCAATCAAGGAATCGCCAGCGCATTGCTAGAAATGATGGTGAAAGTTTGCAAAGAACAAAAAGACGTCGTTGAGTTCATAACTTTGGAAGTTAGGCGTTCAAACGAAAAAGCGATTTCTTTATATTTGAAAAACAATTGGCAAAAAGTTGTCATCAAACCGAAATATTATGATGATGGCGAAGATGCCATATATATGATTAGGAGCCTTTTATGAGTCGTATTTTAGCAATTGAAAGCAGCTGCGATGAAACGGCTGTTGCCATCACGGAAGATGGCAAATTATTGGCAAACATCGTTTCTTCTCAGGTGGCGGTGCACGTTAAATATGGCGGAGTCATGCCAGAGGTCGCTTCGCGTCTACATACCGAAAATATCGATATATGTTTAAAAGAAGCCTTAGAACAAGCGAATTTGAAGCTTGAAGATATAGATGCTTTCGCCGTGACTAGAGGCCCAGGATTGATAGGTTGCCTACACGTTGGTTTACAAGCGGCCAAGACTTTGACGATGCTATATAAAAAGCCTTTGATTCCAGTGCATCATTTAGCGGGTCATATTTACGCCAATGAATATGTCGGGGAATTTAAATTCCCTCTCCTTTGCGTTGTGGTTAGCGGTGGCAATACGGAACTCGTTCTTATGAGAGATCATCTGGATTTTACGATTATTGGCGAAACGAAAGACGACGCAATCGGTGAATGCTACGATAAAGTAGCTAGGGTTCTTGGGCTCCCTTATCCTGGCGGCTTGCCAATCGATCAGCACGCTAAAAAAGGCAAACATACCTATAATCTTCCTGAAAGCAACCTGGGGAAGGAAGGATACGATTTCTCTTATTCTGGTTTAAAAACGGCTGTTATAAATTTAGTTCATAACCTTGAAATGAAAGGCGAGAAAGTAAATATTGACGATATGGCAAAATCTTTCCAAGATGTGGCGGTTGGAATGGTTGTAGACAGAGCCAGTAGAGCAGCAAGAGATTTCAAAGTCTCACAAGTTATTTTGGCAGGCGGAGTTTCTGCTAATTCATATCTTCGCTCGCAAATGCAAAATCGTTTGGCGGGAATTGGCATTGATTTGATAATACCCCCTCTTTGGTGCACGACAGACAACGCTGCCATGATTGCAAAAATAGCAGAAAGATTATATAAAGAGCAAGTTTTTGCCCCATTGACTTTAGGGGTAGATCCAAATTGGAAGATTTCCGATTTCCGTAAATTTGAATAAAATATCCAAAGGAGACTACTACATGGAAGAAAAAACTTTAAGTGTTCGAGAATTATATGCGCTCGATGAAGAAACAATCAAAAAAATAGGCAAGATTACAATTGATGGCTGGGTGAGGAACAACCGCAACTCCGGCAAGGTTGGTTTTATTGCCTTACACGATGGAACGTGTTTTAAATCGTTGCAAGTCGTTTATGACGCCGATAAAGCATTTTTCGATGAGGTTTCTCATTATAAGATGGGCTCGGCCGTTTCCTTTACAGGAGAAATAGTCCCCACCCCTGGTATGAAACAACCTTTTGAAATGCACGCTCTTGAAGCAAGACTTTTAGGAGATGTGGCGGATGATTACCCTTTGCAAAAGAAGAAGACCTCGTTTGAATATCTTCGCGATTTAGCTTATCTTCGCCCTAGAACAAACACTTTTGACGCTCTTTTTAGAGTTCGTTCAGTCTTAGCCATGGGTGTTCATACTTTCTTCCAAGATCGAGGATTCGTTTATGTTCACACTCCCGAAATAACAGCCAATGATGCTGAGGGGGCAGGCTCAGTTTTCACTGTTATTACCGATTCCAAAGAAGATCCAATAAACGATTTCTTTGGGCGTAGAGCTTCTTTAACGGTTTCCGGGCAGCTTCATGTTGAGGCCTTTGCCCTTGCCTTCAAAGATGTTTATACTTTCGGTCCTACCTTTAGAGCGGAAAAAAGCAACACCCCAAGACACGCTTCGGAATTTTGGATGATTGAACCAGAATTGGCCTTTGCTGATCTTAATGATGATATGGATTGCATCGAAAGCTGCATCAAGTTCCTAATTAAATGGGTCCTTGATAGATGCCCCAATGAAATGGATTTCTTTGAAAAATGGATTGCGCCAGGAGTCAAAGAAAAACTCCTCAATGTCTTAAACACCCCATTTACAAAAATGGAATATACGGAAGGAATCAAGATTCTTCAAGATGCCATTAAAGCTGGACATAAGTTCGAGAACAACGACATCGAATGGGGAATGGATCTCCAAAGCGAGCATGAGCGTTATTTAACCGAGCAATACGTCAAAGGCCCAACCTTCTTAATCAATTATCCGAAGGAAATAAAATCTTTCTATATGCGAGAGAACGATGATGGAAAGACGGTTGCTGCCGTTGATTTATTAGTTCCTGGCGAAGGAGAGATTGTAGGTGGTTCTCAACGTGAGGAACGTTACGAAATTCTTAAAGCAAAAATGGATAAAATAGGTAACACGAAAGGGCTTGAATGGTATCTCAACCTTCGTAAGTATGGGGGATGCATCCATTCAGGATTTGGCATTGGCTTCGACCGGTTATTAATGTATATCACTGGCATTGCGAATATTCGTGATACCGAGCCTTACCCAAGAACGTCTTCTGCGTTAAAGTATTAATATGGATCAGAATTTACAACAACCAACAAACGAACAACTAAATAGCCAAAATAACCAAGCGGCTTTTCATAATTCTATAAGTGAGGAAAAAAAGAACCTTTCGCGAAAAAGAATTTTTTGGACTATCTTTGGAATCGATGCCGCCTTATTAGCGTTTCTTCTTTACGAAATAATCAGTTTGTTCTTCTGAAATACCCCTCGCAATATGGCGAGGGGTATTTAAATTAATAGGGTTTTATTGGTGATTATTTGAATTTTGATTATTTTGAGGAGGCAAAGGAGCGTTCTCTTTTTTAAGATCATCGAAATAGTTAAAATCTTCTAGGCTCTTTTCGAATACGGAATGAGAAAGCTTATTGAGTCTTGCCCACCTAGCTAAGAAGCCTTGAATTACGATTGCGTACCAAGCAATAGCCGTAAGCCATAACGGAACTAGAAGATATGATCCCCAGTATTCATTATGCCAAGTTGGGCTAGAGGATAGAGGTGGCCAATGGGCCAAAACGGTCAATCCCCAGAAATTAACGAAATTATCCGGATTGCTCCAATCAAAATTAAATAGAAGAGTAGAGAACTCACCAAAATAATCCCTAGCCCACATTCCACTTGTTGTCGAATAGATAACCCAAATCAGCAATGAGGCAATTGCGACTAAAAAAGGAGAAAGGCTTGCTTTGACTAAGAATCTTTTGTTTTTGATCCCTCCGTATTTTTTCATTTGTTCCGGAGTTTGAATTACGCGAAGAACGGTTGCTTCATGAACCTCATAGTCCATTCTTCTTCCGAATCTATTTGTAACATAACGTATAAGCGCACCGATTAAACCGACAATGATGAAAAGAAAAACCAATATGAAAAGAAGAATGATTAATAAGCGCTTGTCATTTTCGTTTAGGGCAAAATCGACGAGAATTTTCATAAATCGTTGCCTCCGTTATCGTGTCCTGAAATGTCGATTATTTGATGAGGTAAGTCCATATCGATTTCTACCGGCTTATCTGAGTGGGGTATTTCCTCTGGATTATTAGATTGCTCTGGAATGGAATTGTCAAAAAAATGCACTTCATGAAAATGAGTGGAATCTTCTTTTTGCTGAATTTGCGTTTGAGGAAGAGGCTCTTGAGAGGGCTTATTTTCTTGTGGAGCATTTTGGGTTTGTTGACCATTCGGATAATAGTTTTGCTGAATAAAGACCATATTATCTGGTTGAACTTGGGGCTGAGGTTGCGAAGGGGCCGTTTGCAAGGAAGCCTGATATTCCTTTATCTCTCTTACCCTTGCGTCTTCGGGCAATTCGGCAAAAAATTTTTCACCTTTAAAGAAACGAATAAGGCCTTTGCATCCAGTTATGATAATGACGAATAAAGCGTATACCCCAGCAAGGGCCACCATGCATAAAAAGGCGGGCAAAAGGAAGAAATACACTAAGCCCAAGCCGAAGTTCTTCAATGCTTTCTTCATTCTTCTCCTCCCTTTTCGTTCTTAAATAATAAACTTGAAATGACTTCACATAAAGAAAGGGATGCAAAAAAGGTCAAAAACAGAAGCATTGAATTATCTTTGCTAAGAGAAGAATAAAAGAACACGGATAAATAAAAGGAACCCGCCATGAGAATTGCTAGCATGATGTAAAACCATATTGGATGTTTGCGAAGCAATGCTTTTCCTCCGGCGAGACTTAAATAGATGCCTATGCTTCCTAAGAAATAGCCAGTTAGTGGCGAAAGGAAGGAAAGGATAAAAGCTAAAGAAACAATCAAAATCGAAATACTGGAAATAATTAAAGAATATAAATGTGGTTCTGCGTTTTCTTTTAAATCCGGCGTATTCAATGTGATGACGAAAAAAGAAATCGTTTCTTGTATCAAGGAATAACCAAAAATAAAACTAGGTATTATAAAGGAAACCTTTTCCTTATCTTGAAGATTAAGAAGCGTCAAAAAAGTTTCGATCATATCAATGCCATAAATGCTTTTTAGCAACAAGAGCATCAAATAATTCAAGCCAACCTTCAACAAAGAAGCAATTAGAATCGTCATCGTGTATGGTATTCTCTTTTTTAATAAATATCCGAATGCTGTTCCTGTAAGTATTGATGGAGCTACATCGAATAAAGTCACGGATATGTCATAAGCAGTAACAATCAAAGAAACAGAAATCGCTCCCACAATATAAAGCATTAGATATTTGTTCTGGCAGTAATATGCCGTTAGAGCAGCAAGCAAAGGAATAAAAAGAATTATAAAAAACGTAGACAAAGGAAAAAAAGAAGAGAAAACCGCTAACGCTGCAACGACTCCAGCGGACATCCCCATAAAAGCTATATTTTCGGTAAAGGTTTCTTTCTCTTTAAATAACTTCATGCTTAATTATTATGATACAAAACTAGCAGATAAATAAAGATTAATACAGTGTATAGTTTTTCCTTTATGGTCGTTTTCAATGATATGGAAGAGATAAGCCGAAAATAGTAGAATTAACAAAGTTAAAACATTATGAATTACGCATCACTTTTAAACGAAAAACAGTATCAAGCCGTAACAACTTCTTCTCAATATGTGAGGATCATCGCCGGGGCTGGATCAGGTAAGACTAGAGTCCTTACTTATCGCATAGCCTTTCTTATTTCGAATATGAATGTGAACCCCTCAGAAATATTAGCCATTTCCTTCACGAATAAAGTCGCCAAAGAAATGAATGACAGGGCAAGTAAATTAATCGAAGACTCAATGAATTATTCGCCGTTTCTCAATATATCCACATTCCATGCCTTCTGCTCACGTTTCTTGCGAATTGAGCACGAAGCCATAGGTTACCCTCAGTCATATACGATTTATGATGAAGATGATCGGAAGAAATTGATCAAGAATTGCGCAGCCGAACTCGGATATAGAAAAAGCGATGAGATAGTTAAAATTGCTAACAAATTCATTGAAAACAAGAAAGGCCTAGGAATTTATCCAGAGGATATCTCATTTAACTCCTTGTCTTTTGGAATCGATCAAGAATGTTTAAAAATATATGCCGCTTATGAAAAACGCAAAACTGATGCCTACGCCCTTGATTTTGATGACCTTCTTTGCAAAACCATCGAGATTTTAGAAAACGATAAAGACATTCGATTCAAATGGTCACATCGTTTTGAACATGTTCTTATTGATGAATTTCAGGATACAAATGACGTTCAATATAAATTGCTGAAACTCATCACAACCTCAAAAACCAACGTTTATGTCGTCGGAGATCCTGATCAAACGATTTACACTTGGCGCGGAGCCAATCAAAAAATCATTCTTGATTTCGATCGCGTCTTTCCAAACGCAGAAACGATTATTCTTAATGAGAATTACCGCTCAACAAAAGCGATTCTTTCGGCTGCGAACAAATTGATTATGCACAACAAAAAACGCGTTCCTAAGGATTTATTCACCAACGGAGAAGAGGGGGAAGAAATTAAGACTTTTATGGGTCCTAATGGCGATGATGAAGCCGATTGGGTGACAAAGAAGATAAACGCCATAGCCAATTCACAAAAAAACGAGGAAGGCGATCCAAGATATGATAACATCGCCATTCTCTATCGCTCTTCATATATGACAAGACAAATCGAATCGTCTTTAAAAGACAGAGGAATACCTTATAAGATTTTCGGTGGCTTAAGATTCTACGAGAGAATGGAAGTTAAGGATCTTTTGGCTTATTTCAATCTTATGCTCAATCCTTTGGATAACATTGCTTTCGAAAGAATCATTAATGTCCCAAAGAGGAAAATAGGCGACGCATCTATCGAAAGAATACGCTCGGAAGCAAATGAAGCCGGTTTGTCTGAATACAATTACATTAAAGCTTTGGATGAAATGAACTATCAAACGAGCATTCCATCTCGAGTCGTAAAAGTTTTAAGAACGCTTATTTCCCAAATGGAGGAAACAAAAGGAAAACTTGCCGACAATCTCGAGGTTTGTTCCTCCGTTCTTAAGGATTTTGTTACGGAAATTGGATATTATGATTATCTTAAAGAAATGGAAGATATCGATGAGGACCGTTTAGGAAATGTTAACGCCCTTTTTGACGACATCAACCATTTCGTTTCAAACAATCCAGATTCAAGCTTTGCCGAATATCTTCAAAACGTCTCTCTTTTAACTTCACAAGATGATATAAATGGCGGAAATTATGTTTCCTTGATGACAATTCATACGGCAAAAGGATTGGAATTTGACAATGTTTTTGTGATTTGCATGAACGAAGGGGCCTTCCCTTCGCAAAGGAGCCTCGGAGAAAGCGGGAGAGATGGGGAGGAAGAAGAAAGACGTTTGGCTTATGTCGCGCTGACAAGAGCCAAAAAAAGACTATTCTGTTCTTGCAACAGTGGATATTCTTATCAAACTGATTCCCACCCAAGCCCCTCTAAATATTTTGCGGAAGCTGG
>CAVGNL010000014.1:0-3032 GCA_963630455.1 Prevotella sp. CAG:755 | reverse complement strand
CTCTTTCACGATATAAATCAAGGAAAGCTCGCGATTGATTGTCCCCTTTTGGAGTGTAGCATACAAAACCATAGCCAACGCCAAAAGCCGTTTCGTGAGATAGACGAACGGCATCCAAATCCTTTCGATCTAGGCAACCAGCCAAAATCGTAAAAGCAGAATGCCCACATTGAATGGCTTCGCCAAGTAAAAATCGATTGAAGGAAAGCAATTCCCCAAAATTAGCCTTGCCCATAATACGCATGATTTGCTCATCGTATACAGCCCCTTCTGGACGATAACCGCAACTGCCAATCCTTGATTGACAATGCGAGAGATCCCCTGAGGCGATTATTACAGCTTTCCGACCTAATTTATCAATTGAGGATTGAATGATTTGGCCAAATCGATAATGCTCAGCCAAAGATAATCCAGACACCCCCACACGAACGCTAAGAAAATCTCTATATTCTTGGTTGATGAAATAAAGAGGAACCATCGTCCCATGATCTATTGTTTGTTCATTTCCGTTTTCAACCCCAGCCTTTAGCCCGTTCATCTTGCATTCGCGGGAAATCTCTCTGGCGAGAATCTTGTCATAAAGCATTCTAAAAGAAATATCGGGGACATTGTAGTCTTTAAAAGAACCGATGCCGATATCACCGTCAGCAATTTGGAAAAAATCAGCGTAGCTTTCAGCGTGAGGGGATATCCAAACGATTGTGTCCGGCTGTAATTGCATGATTTTTTTGGCAATTAGATTGAATGAAGAAATCGTGGCTGTAAGTTCGTTTTCTTTTCCCCTGCCAATTTCCGGAATCGCGCAAACTGGATGAGGAAGCATAAAGGCTGCTAAAATCGGCATATTAAAATAACTCTTTCTTCAAATACACAGAATCGCTTTCTTGGATTTTTCGGATTGGCTTCGCCGGCACCCCGTAAGCGATATAGCCATCAGGGATAGTTCCAGTCACAACGCTTCCTGCCCCTATAACGCAATCATTGCCAATCTTTGCTCCCGCACAAATGACGACATTGGAAGCAATCCAACAATTTGATCCAATCGTGATTTTCTTTCCGTACTCATTGTCTGTAATTCCATGTTCGCTCATAAAAGAATTTCTTTCTTTCGCAAGCAACGGATGTAAAGGTGTATTTATCGCAACATTTGGTCCGCAAAGGACGTTATCGCCGATTTCAACCTCGCAAACATCAAGGCACGTGAAATTGAAATTGCAATAAAAATTATTCCCAGCATGGAAATTAAGACCATAATCAAAATAAATTGGTCCAGTAAAACAGCAATTTTCTCCAATATTTGGAAGAAGCCGGTCAAGAATCTCTCCTCTCTCTTCAACCTGGTCTTCATCGAGTTTGTTATATTCGAAGCAAAGTTTATGCGCCTTATTTCTTACCTTGACCAATTCAGGGTCGCCAGCATCATAAAGTTTTCCTTCTTTCATTTTTTCGAATTCGTTCATTTTTTTAACCCACTTCATAATTTTAAGGTATCTTTCTCTTTGATTATAGCCTTTTGCTTGTTATTAAGTTTTTTCTTTTTAAAATATTTATGCAGAAAGCGAGAAAAAAATGAAATACACCTGCCATCACACCGATAAATGGATATTTGCCAACATGGATTTGGCTGAGGAACAGCTTGAAAACAATCCTAAAGCCCTAATTATCATTGCAGGCGCCTCTTCCTCGGGCAAAAGTTTTTTAAGTTCTTCTTTAAAAAAATCTTTTGAACTACATGGCAAAAGATGCCTTACTTTTTCTCTCGATCAATATAATTTCGGATTATCTGGCATCATTCCAAATAAAGTAAATGACGATTATTTTCATTCTTCGCTGACGAATATTGATGAAATTCGTAAAAGAATCAAGCCAATCATATTCAATGAGCCATTCGACCAAAAATACAGCAAAGAAAATCTTGTGAAAATAAAGAAAGCGATTCACGATTTATTGCCAGAGGACAAAATAGACATTTTCATCGACGCTTTATATGAAGAATGGCTCAAATTGAATTTCGATGAGCCAACGGTTTATAACTTAAAAGAAGCTGCTGAAGACATCGTAAAATTATTCAACAATGAAGAAATCGAGGCTAAGACATATTCGAAAATATATAGCGAAAGAATGCCAAGTTCCGTCAAGTGGAACGGAAATGACTATGACATAATCATAATTGAAGGTATCTACGCCCTAAATAAGAATTTTGTTTCTGGTTTGGAAAAGCTTCGACCAGTTAAAAATTTCATTGAAGGAAATCCGAAAACATTATTTTTAAGAAGAATAATCCGTGACAAGAAATTGACATCAGCTAGCACTCCTTTTACTGTTGATCTCTATTTTAAATATATCCTCGATTCTTATAATAAGACGATATTGCCAACCAAAGAAATCGCCGATATTGTTTTGGAAAACGATTTTACTTTCCATGAGCTGCGTGATGGAGACCTCTATGTGTCGCGTGATACATTTCCTATTGGAAAAGAGGATTCAGTTTCAAAAATAAAAGAAGAATCCTCCGTAATAAGCGTCTCGTATCAAAAAGATTTTTATTTCACCGTCCAAGGAGAAAAATCAGAAAATCAGAATCTTTTGCGTTTCCGCGAAACTTCTTTTGATGGAGGAAAAACCTATGTCCCAGGTTCCTTGGTTCATAAAGGAGCGCCTAAATTCAGAATGGATGCCAAAATCATCAGACCAATCAACGTTTTACTTAACGAAAACGACATTCGCAAAGTTTGGAAAACCAATGATGAGGTAATCTTTGCCTTCCTTGATAATGGATTTCAAATTTCAAAAGCTGAAGAAAAGATTAAAACGAAAATCAATTACAAAGGACAGGAATTCTCCATTTATGAGGTGAGGGGGAAGCAATCATACATAGAAATAGGCTCAATTCATAACCAAAAAATCATCGATGAAGTAAAACTTTTGGTGAAATAAATAATCACAATGAAAAACGCAACAAAATTTCAAATTTTGTTGTTGACATTTTTAGGTTAAAAATTAAGATAGTTCGTATGCAAACTATTTGGAGG
>CAVGNL010000013.1:0-2582 GCA_963630455.1 Prevotella sp. CAG:755 | reverse complement strand
ATATCTTTCTACATATAAATGGAAAGGAAATATGTACGCTTTGAAAGAGGGGACGGTTTGTTATCCTCAAGTTCCAATGGTGCGTATTGAATGCGACATGGTTGGCGCGATTCTTATTGAAACCTATCTTCTTCAAACGATGAATTTTCATTCTTTAATCGCCACAAAAGCCACAAGAATATCTGGCTTAGCCACTCATAAAGAAAGAAATGTAATGGAATTCGGGACAAGAAGAGCGCAAGGCGAAAGCGCAGGTAACGACGGGGCATACGCCGCAATTCTTGGGGGATGCATAGGAACGGCCAATTGCCTTGCTGAAATGCGATATGGGCCAGAAGTTAAGGCCGTAGGAACGATTGCTCACTCTTTTATTGAATTCTTCCCTGATGAATTGAGTGCTTTTAGAGCTTTTGCTCAGACCTATCCAAATAACGTTTCTTTGCTTTTGGACACATATTCAGTATTTGACTCAGGATTACCGAATCTCATTAAAATCGATGATGAGCTGATTGAGAAATACCCCAACGATCCAAATAAGCGCGTTAAGTCTGCCCGCATTGATTCCGGCGATCTTGCCCGTTCTTATAAACGTTTGAGAAAAGCGTTAGATAAAGTCGGCAAATCTTATATAAAGCTCGTTGCCAGCAATTCTTTGGATGAAAACAAGATTCGAAGCATGGAGATATACGAAGACGCTCATTTTGATAGCTATGGGGTTGGCGAAAATCTTATAACGAGCAGAACCGATCCTGTTTTTGGAGGCGTTTATAAGCTCGTCGCCGTGAAAGAAGACGATGGAAGCTATTCTCCGAAGATGAAATGCTCCGATTCCGCTTCCAAAGCAATAATTCCAGGAAAACTCATGGCCTGGCGCGTTTTTGATGAAAACGGTCAAGGGCAATGCGACATTATTTCCATGGATGATGAAACAGTAGAAGAAGGAAAACCCATCATTGTCTACGATTTCTCTCCTGACGCATTCCATAAACGTCGTGAAATCATTCCTCTAAAAGTCGAAAAACTTCTTGTTCCATTCATCGAAAATGGTGAATTGGTCATGAAATTGCCTACAATAAGCGAGAAAAAAGCTTATGTAAAGAACCAGCTTGAGAACAAAGTTTGGGAATCTGAGCTTCGTTTCGAAATGCCTCATGAACATTATGTTGATTTAACGGAAAAAGTTTACAAAACCCGTGAAGATCTTTATGGGAATCTCCATGGAGGAAACCTCTAGGATAAAAAGACCTTAATTGGTCTTTTTTCATAATATATTGCAAATTTTCATATATTTTCTGAAAAAAACATTGGAATTTCTTAAAATACGAATACATAATAAGGCGTAAGGGGTGTTAGACATGAACAACTTAAAAGATCGTGTAACTATTTATCAGGTCGCCCAAGCTTCTGGAGTATCTCTAGCGACCGTCTCCCGCGTCATTAACAAACAAGGCAACGTCACCGAAGCCACCCGTAACAAAGTTGAAGCAACGATAAAAAAACTTGGTTATAAGCCAAGCGGTCTTGCTCAAGCTTTAGCCACAAACAAAACAACGAACATTGGCATTATCATCCCTGGCGCAAATTACGTCTACATTTCAAACATGCTTTCTGGAATTTCTGAAGTTGCTAAGCAAAAAGGGTTTGTATTGACTCTCTTTACAACTTCGCATTCTCGTGAAGAAGCTCTTTCCATGATTGAAAAGGTCATTACGACCCATGTTGATGGAGCGATTATCTTCGATGATGAACTTGAAGCAGAGGACGTTATGAAGATTAATTCTTATTTTGTTCCAACAATCGTCGTCAATAACGTTCTAACTGGCGATAAAGTCGGATGCATAAAATTCTCTTATGGAGAGGAATTAAAGAACATCATCCGCCGTTACTATAATGATGGCGGCGATAAGGAAATGACTTTTGTTCATGTTCATGACGGTGGGCGCTTATTGACACATTGCGAGCATTGCTTCACCGAAGTTCATAATGAATTAGGAAGAGAGTTCCACGTCCTTAATTGCGATGATTCATATACGCACACTTATAATGACTTTTTGGAACATTTTAAGAACAATCCTAAAATTAAAGGCTACTATATCGCATATCGTGATTCGTTGGCAGCCGCGATTATCAATGCCGCTTCAGATGCAGGGTTAAACGTTCCAAATGACGTAGAGGTTCTTTCCTTGGTTGGCACAAAATACGCCAATATCATCCGCCCAACGCTTTCTTCGATGCATATTGATATGTCGGAAGTCGGCAAGCGCGCTATGTTGATGCTCACCGACTTAATCAATGACAACTTAGTCGAAAAAACGTGCCGACTTGAGGCTAAATTCGTTAAGAGAAATTCTACAAAGTTCTAAACAACTAATAAGATAATATGCCGTTTCCAACAAACGGCATTTTTTGTATTTTCAAACGGCATGTGTATCACGAAAAAATACATAAATATCTTTAAAAACACTTTAGAAATGATATATTATCAAAGGCAAATTAGCCATTTCTAACATGAAAAAGATAACCGAAGAAAAATATAAAGAAGAAACAGATACTGTCAATTTGATGATTGCGCTATATTGCCA
>CAVGNL010000012.1:0-4502 GCA_963630455.1 Prevotella sp. CAG:755 | reverse complement strand
CTCATCCTTATTGATTATCTTATATACGAGTTTTACTTCATCTCCAACCATTAAGGTCGTGTTTCTTGGCGCTTCAATCTCTATTTTTTCTTCTAGAGATTGGCTAGAAGATATTGTTTCAGCTGAGCTGTTTGCTTCACTCGAGGAAGCATTAGACGAAGATGCTTCTTGGGAAGATGAATTATTGTCTTCATTTGTTTTGCAAGAAGCCAATGTTATAAGCGCAGAGACGCTTAATAAAGCCAATTTAATTTGTTTTTTCATTTTATATACCCTCTTTCTTTATTTTTTGTACCCATATTGTATATCTTTGATTCCGTTATACCAATTCTCTGAAAAGAGATAAGGATCGGAATCATTAAGAACTTTTATTGTCAGTTTTTGACAATTGCTAATCGCGTTGTCTTTTGCCTCTAAGACGTTTGAAGGAATTATAAGTTCCTCTAAGCTTTCATCGCGATCAAATAAATTAGATTCAAGAGTCACGACGCTATCGGGAATGACAAAAGTAGTGAGCTTTGCGCAATTACCAGCAAATCCGTTGCCGATTATTGCTGGCGCATTTTGCAATTCTATTTTCGTTAACGATGAGCAGGAGTTAAAAAGGTTACCACCCATATTCGTCACATTGGACGGTATTGTTATCTCTTTCAGACTTGTCATCTGGAAAAATGCGCTATCACCAATTGTTTTTACCTTTGTAGGAATTGTTAAAGACTCTAATTTAGAATCTCTAAAAGCCTGCCCGGAAATTACTGCTGTATCCGCATCAAGTGTGAAGGAAGAGACAGTTTTATCCTTTAACCCTATAAAAACATGGTAAGGATCGTTGTCATTCCCTAGATAATATCCATTGTCTTTTTCGTTGTATTTAAGGGAAGAGGCAACATCGAACTGGCTAAAGGCGTAAAAGCCGACTTCTTCAACGCTTGAAGGAAGGCTGATGCTTTCTAGGGCGCTGGCTCCGGAAAAGGCTTCGTGCTCGATTTTTCGCAAAGAATTCCCAGAGATTGTGCAAGTTGTCAATTTATTGCAGCTCTCAAAAGAATAGGCTTCAATCGTTTTAACGCTGCTAGGTATTGTGATATTTTCGATAATCGTCGATTTGAAAGCTGAGGCTCCTATAGTAATCAAACCTTCATTCAAGGTGGCTTTAGCTAAGGATTTTTCGCTTTCAAAAATAGAACATCCGAGTAATTTCGTTTGAGGATGTGTCTCGATTTCTTCCGGTCCGGCATTTTTGTCTTCGACTTTATAAGCCACTAAATACGGATTATCCTCGTTTCCTAAATATTCAAGCCCTTTATAGGTTGTCGTCTTTAATTTTTTTGATGTGAAAAGATTCGAACCTAGCGATTCTAAAGTAGAAGGGAAGGAGATTTCCTCAAGGTTTTCGCAAGAAGAGAATGCCACGCCTCCAATCGTCTCCACTCCTTCCGGAATAGAAATCTTTTGAATGTATCTTAAGCCAACAAAAGCTCTTTCCCCAATTGTTCGTAATGACGAAGGAAGAGAGAGTTTGGCTAAGTTCGTGCAGCCATTGAAGGCATCCTTTCCAATTTCTCTAACTCCTTCTGGAATGTTAACTTCTTTGATTTTTGATTTGTCGAAAAATGCTTTTTCAAGAATTCTCGTCAAAGGTTTCCCTTCGTAAGAGGAAGGTATGTTCACAATTGAGGAAGACCCGCTTACACTTTTTAAAACGGCTTCTTCGCCACTAATTCCAATCTCGAATTTAATATTATCTTCTTCGCTTGATTCCTTTGATGCGGAAGAAGATTGCTCCGATTGATTGCCGCTTTGGGAGGATGATGAAGTGTTAGTTGCATCATTGCCTTGGCAAGAAGCCAATAACAAAAACATTGGAGCAAAAGCAAATACTATCTTTTTCATAAAGCCCTCTTTCATAACCATATTATTTTAAACCATATCAGCTTCCTAAACAAACGATACAAACAATATTGTCGTTATTGTTAAATGACAAAGTGATCGCAAACGGATAAGTAAGTTCGCCAAAAGGGAATTAATTTGAGCGCACGAGTTATAATTTTAGTGACATAGTTTTTATTACTAGATATACTAGTGTCGATAAAAGGAGAAAGAAATGAAAAATTTTATTCTATCTTGCGAATCAACCGTTGACTTGCCTTATTCCTACGTTACAGGAAGAGGATTAGAAATTTTGTTTTACACTTATAGCGTAGATGGGAAGACATATGTGGATGATATGGGCAAGGATCCCGAATCCCTTCCTAATTTCTATAAGCATTTAGCTGAAGGACATATTCCAACCACTTCACAAATAAATCAATACGCTTATGAAGAATTTTTCCGAAAAATCTTAAGCGAAGGCCATGATTTGTTACATCTTTGTTTTGGAACAGGAATGACAAATTCTTACAATCAAGCCTTGCTTGCTCAAGAAAGCATCATCAAGGAGTTTCCTGAACGCAAATTAATCGTCATCGATACAACGTGCTCTTCCTCGGGATACGGTCTAATCGTTGATGATGCGGCAGATTTATATGAGGAGGGAAAGAGCATTGATGAAATCGCTTCTTTTGTGGAAAGTAACAAACTTAACATCCATCATCAATTTTTTACGACGGACTTAAAATATTTCAAACGCACCGGAAGAGTATCTGGCCCTGCCGCTTCAATTGGAGCAATTCTTAAAATATGCCCTTTGATGCATCTGAATAAAAAAGGAAAAATCATCGCTTATTCCAAAGTCATGGGCAAAAAGAAAGCCATAAACGCAACCCTTGATTGGATGGAGGAACACGCCAATAACGGAAAAGACTATAATGGCAAATGTTTCATTTCCCATTCAAACGCCCTAGAAGATGCAAATACCGTTAAAGGGCTAATCGAGGAGAGATTCCCAAACTTAAAAGGCAAAGTAAAAATTTACGATATCGGGACAATAATCGCCTCTCATACAGGCCCTGGGACTGTGGCTTTATATTTCCAAGGCGACGAAAGACCTGAATAAAAAGAAATCAACTAGAAATGGCTTCGGCCATTTTTTATTTTGAAGAATGGTAATGTTCTTTTTCTCGATACATCGCTGTATCGAAGGCAATAAGGAATTCTTCGGGCGTTTCCCCTTTAACATAACTAGCATAGCCAAGGGAGGCGAATAACTCGTATTTGCGTTCTTTTCTATTATTAAAATCTTCGAAACTTTTATTGATTCGATTTATCGTTTCTTGAATGACCTCTTTATCGTTCGAAGGAAGAAAAACAACGAATTCATCTCCAGATAAACGTATGATCGTGTAAGTTCTTCCAACCGAAATGACCAATTGATTGGCGAAATCTTTTAAAGCGACGTCGCCAAAATCGTGTCCAAATTTATCGTTTATTTGTTTAAAATCGTTGATATCCAGCATAATACCGGTCAATTTAACCTTATCGCGTTTAGCCAAAGAGTTTACATAATAATCAAAAAAGGCGCGATTGTATAACCCTGTAAGTTCGTCATGAAAGATCTTTTCGTTGTTTATCGCTGAAACAACCCCTACTAATCCTATCGAAATCGAAGCCCATTCCACGCTTACATCAGAAAAGAATGTTTGCGCCAATGAACCTAATACAACTGGAATAAGAAAAAGGTATAAAGGGAAATATCGGGTTGTTTTTCCTTGTTTTAAGGCATAGAAATAAGAGACGGCAATATAAATCATATAAACGACGTTAAGTCCAAAAGAAAAATAAAAACCGTAGCAGCGTGAATATTTATTAGTTTCTTTGTCGATTAAGAAAATAAACGGGCAAAAAAGATTTACGATTTGTAGAATCGCATGAATAATGAGAGGCAATGAAAATATCATTTTGGTCTTTTTAGATGGTTTCCCAAAGAAATGGTTATGAACAAATAAAGCCATCAAAAAGCCAAAAACAGTGAAAGTCAAATAATTAACTACGTTTGCAAAATAATAAAAATGCGTAATGAGCCTTCCTTCCATCCCATCCAATATAGGAGAGAAGGCTTCAAAAAGAGCGGCTAAAATCGAAACAACATAAACGCTTGCAAGATATTTGTTTTCCTTCTCTTTCGCTTTGAAAGTGCGGAAATTGGCGGAAATGACCACAAGCAAAAGAAGGATGGCAAAGAAGTTTATAATGATATTTAAGCCATTATACGGCGTTATTTTTTCTAAAAAGGAATCCGGCACCGCCGTATTATACTTTTTAGAGAAAATTAATGCAAAAATTAGGTTCTAATTTGTTGTTGGTTTTAATTTTAACAACATCAATCAGATATATTAGTCAATGAATATTTTTTCTCTATTGATTATGATACTTTTTCCCATTTTTACCAATTTATCTATAATAGTTTTTCTCATTTTTACACATATGTCTATTATACTTTTTCTCATTTCTACCTAATATTTAATTGTAGTTTTCCCAAAATGTACAATATTTAGGAGTTTTTATGTTAAAAAGAAAAATTGATGATAAATTAGAATTTTGGATGAATAATAGAAAACAAGCAT
>CAVGNL010000011.1:0-3944 GCA_963630455.1 Prevotella sp. CAG:755 | reverse complement strand
GCATAAATAGTTATGTCATGGAGAACGATTTTATCTTTCGTGTATCCAAAGTCGACCTTATTAACGTTAATTTTTCCTTTAAGCCAGGTGTAGGTTGTTTTAGAACCGTCTGTATGAGGATGTTTCCATGCCCATTTTCCAGTTCTTTCCTTCGTTTCGATAGGATCGCCATTCTCATCCTCTTTAGCATTGACAAGTTCAACATAGCCTTCATCAATTTCCGCTGGTTCATCAATAAGGGCAAAGATTCTTGAAGCGCCAGCAAGGGCCATTGTGACTGTATTTAATTGCTGCGCCATTTGGCCAATAGGCTGAACAAAGCTCTTAGAATATAGCAAGAACGAAACGATGATGCCGATAGTATATTGATGAAAGAAGTTTACAGACAAAGCATATCCAGAAACGTTATTAAGAACAAACAATCCGCCAATCAAAGCGATAATCGCGTATTGAAGATTGCCTAATTGGTTAACGGTAGGCATTAAAGTATTGGCATATCTATTGGCCTTAACGGCTTCTTCGTAAAGCTTATCATTAACTTTACTAAAGCCTTGAATGTTTCGCTGTTCATAATTGAAAACTTTAACCACCTTTTGACCGGCAATCATTTCTTCGACATAACCGTTTGTTCTTCCTAATTGAATTTGTTGTTCAACAAAATGCTTGCCGGAATTTGCAGCAAAATACTTTGTTAAAATCCCCATGAACGTCGCGAACAAAATGACAACACCCATCAAATAAAGGTCTGTCATTAACATGATAATGAAACACGCAAACATCGAAACGAAGCTTGAGACCATCATCGGAATCGAACGAGCTAACATTTCTCTTAATGAGTCAACGTCGTTTGTATAAATCGACATAACATCGCCATGCGTATGCTGATCGAAATAAGAAACAGGCAAATCTTGCATGTGTGAGAACATCTCATCACGAATTCTCTTCTGTAATCCTTGAGCTATGTAAGCCATGAAGAAGTTATAGGAATATGATGCAAGAACACCAATGGCAAATATGCCAACCATCACTCCGATGATTTCAAAGAAATGAAGATTCAAAACGGTTATGTCGTTTGTCATTATTTCATAAGCACTGCCAATCGTGCCAACGCTGTTGTTGGCAGCAAATTGGTTCAACGCTGGTTGGATAAATTTATCAATAAGAATATTGCCAACGAAAAAAGAGTTGGCGACCGAAGCAAAAGAAACGACGAAAGTTGAAACGATGACAAGGGCAAAATAACCGGGGTAATATTTAAATATCATCTTTAAAAGCCGCTTAAATGCACCTGCGGTCTCAGCCCTGGATGCTTTTTTATTCATTGACATCGAAATCACCTCCTCCTAGTTGAGATTCATACAACTCCTTATAAACAGAGCAGCGTTGCATAAGATCATCGTTGTTTCCTTTATCAACGATCTTTCCACCGCTTTCTAAAACGATAATGGTATCGCAATCTTTGATGGATAAAACGCGCTGAGCGATGATGAATTTAGTGACGTTTGGTTTAGTTTTTGATAATCCTTCTCTTATCAAAGAATCGGTATGGGTGTCGCAAGCGCTGGTTGAGTCATCCAAAATCAATATTTTAGGATCCTTAAGAAGGGCCCTAGCAATGCAAAGGCGTTGTTTTTGGCCGCCGGAGACGTTTGTACCTCCCTCTGTAATCTGAGTATCCAGCCCTTGAGGGAAGGAACGAAGGAATTCACTAGCTTGAGCAATATCGCAAGCGGCCCAAATTTCTTCATCCGTGGCATCTTCTTTGCCCCATTTAAGATTGTCGCGAATGCTTCCGGTAAAAAGAACGTTCTTTTGAAGAACAACGGCAACCGAGTCACGCAAGCTTTGAATATCGTAATCACGGACGTCTACGCCACCAATTGATACGCTTCCCTCCGTAACGTCATATAGACGCGCCATAAGAGAGACGAGAGACGTTTTTGAAGAGCCAGTAGGTCCAATGATGCCAACCGTTTCCCCTTCTTTGAAGTGAAGATTAACATGTTCCAGGACATTTTTACCTTCGACATATCCAAATGAAACGTCATTGTAATCAACATTTCCATTCTTAACTTCATAAATAGGATGATCGTTATTTCTAATGTCGGGAACTTCATCGATGATTTCAACAATACGCTCCGCGCTATTACGAGCGATTGTAGTCATAACGTAAACCATCGAGACCATCATAAGCGCCATTAAAATCATCATGACGTATGTAAATAAAGAAGACAGAGATTCGACGCCAAGTGTTAATGGGTTGGCGCTTCCATCTGGCATGATTTCCACGTTCTTGGTGATTAAGGCGGCGCCAAGAATCGAAATAAGAATCATCGCCGCAAAAATAGCGAAATTCATTGCAGGATTGTTGAATGAAAGCAATCTTTCATTGGCGACATAGTTCTTGTAGATGAAATCAGAAACCTTGTTGAAATGAGATACGTGGAATTTTTTCCTATCGAACGATTTGACTACACGTATGCCATCAACGTCTTCTTCAACCGATTCATTTAAATCATCATACGTATTGAAAATGACGATGAATCTCTTATGAGCCTTTGAAGCGATGAAAATAAGCACAAACAAAACCACAGGAATGATGATTAAGAATATCCAAGCCAGGCCAGGAGCCATTATGAAGCACATGATCAAAGCGAATATCATCATTAATGGAGCCCTTATGACCATACGAATTATCATCATGAAAGAGAATTGGACATTTGTGACATCGGTTGTTGTACGAGTGACAATAGAAGCCGGTGAAAATTTATCAATGTTTTTAAATGAATATTCCTGTACTCTTTCAAACATGGATTGGCGAAGATTGTGACCAAATCCCGCTGAAGCGCTTGAAGCCCAATATCCAGCTAAAATTCCGAGCACCGCGGCAATCACCGCCATGCCAGCGATAATACAAGCCCAAAGAATGATTCCATTCAAATCGTTTGAACGAACGGCCGATAGCAAAAACGTGATAAAGAAAGCAATTAATATTTCTAAGGCCGTTTCTAAAATAACGCAGATCCATGTAAGGATCGTATCACGCCAAAAACCAGTTATGTTTTTAGCTAAAACACCGAGTACATGGCCAGGAGAATATTTTCTTTCTTCGCCAGTCAGGGTTCTACGAGTTTTTTTCTTTTTGGTTTGTTCCATAGAATCTCCTTTCTTATTTTGTTTCTAAAGCAGTAGATACATGTTGACGTAATTTATCTAATAAGGTGATGAACGTTGAAAATTCTTCTTCGGTGAACGCGTCTTTGAAAAAAGCGTCACTCTCCGTCAGCGATTGGTTAATATCTGATTCAAGCTTTTCCGCTTTTTTAGAAAGAATGATTCGTTTCATTCTTCCATCGTTTTTGCATTCGTCATAGTGAATGAGACCTTTTCTGAGCAAAGAAGTCAACGTTTGAGACATTGTTGCTTTAGAAAGGGAGAAACGGGCGATTAAAGTTTTTGCCGTGACTATCTCATCACTATGTTTGTAAACATAATGCATTATCATTCCTTCAGATAAAGTTATATGAACAGCGTGTTCTTTGAAGTTGTTTTCAATTTTGTTTTGAACATATTTTTTTATGGTTTTTGAGGTTTGCTTCAGTTGCAATCCCAATGTCATTTCTTCTTTCATATTTCCTCCATAATTAGTTCGCGTACGAACATTCTAATGGTATATTTAATGAAAAGTAAAAAATATTTCTAATGAAAGCGTTATCATTTTTTTGTTACAAATAAATTAAAATTTATTTAATTTTGATTTCAGAGCTTATTCCTTGCTTTGATGCCGTTGAGAATTCTCTCGATATCAGAGTAATTCTTGATATTCATGGATATCTCGGCACGAATCTTTTTATATCCAGGGAAGCCAGTGAAAAATTTCGGTAATAGCCCTCGTAGCATCATAGCCCCATCTTTTTCCCCAAGATAATCACATAGTTTTCTTG
>CAVGNL010000010.1:0-4215 GCA_963630455.1 Prevotella sp. CAG:755 | reverse complement strand
CTCTTTTGGGCAATGAATATGTAGGCCTGTTTAAAAATGGAATCTTAAAAGAAGGGGTTTTTGCGGGCAATTTTTCGAAATCTGTGGCATTTTCAATCATTGGAAGATGCTTGAAAGAGGATAATTTGGCATTGCTTTCCAATAAGGAGATGGATAATCTCATCCGTCAATACGCGAAAGATTTGAACGAATTTGCTTCTCTTTCGACGATAATGACGGCCTCTAAAATATCTTCTTCGTATCCTTCTGACGCTTTTCATTTTGCTGGGTCAACTTCCTTCAATCAACTGGCTAAGCTTTGCAAAAATGGTGGGCGTGGCGTTTCTTTGAGACAGATTTTCCATAATTACAAAGATATAATCGCGAATTTGACACCATGCTTCATGATGTCCCCAATTTCTGTATCCCAGTTCCTAGACATCAATGATTATCATTTTGATGTTGTCATTTTCGATGAAGCATCGCAGATTCCGACTTGCGAAGCGATAGGGGCTATTGCCAGAGCGAAAAGCGTCGTTGTCGCAGGGGATGAGCAACAGATGCCTCCAACATCGTTTTTTACTTCAACTATCGGCAGCAATGATATGGACTCTGCCTTCTCTTCCCTTGACGAGGATTTGGAATCGCTACTGGATGATGCTATTGTGCTAGGGCTTCCAAGAAGAAGACTCCTTTGGCATTATCGTTCGCGCCACGAATCCTTGATTGCTTTTTCGAACAACAAATTTTATGACAATACTTTGTTTACTTTCCCTTCTCCGAAAAATGATATCGGAGCGGTCTCCTACCATTTTGTCAAAGGCGTCTATGAAAGGGGGAGAGGCGTTAATAGACAAGAAGCAAAAGAAGTTGTCAAGGAAATCGTTCGACGCCTTAAAGACAAAGAATTACGCACTCATTCCATAGGGGTAATCACTTTCAACGAGGCACAGCAAAACGTCATTGATGATTTGCTCGATAAAGAACTCTCTAAATTCGATGAAGGAAACGTTGAACCTGGAGGCGAAAAGATTTTCGTCAAAAATCTTGAAAACGTGCAAGGTGATGAAAGGGATGTGATTCTTTTTTCCACGACATACGGCCCTGACAAAAATGGAACGATTTCACTTAACTTCGGCCCTTTATCCCTTAAGAAAGGCGAAAGAAGACTAAACGTTGCCGTTTCTCGCGCTAGAGAAGAAATGATAGTTTTCTCTTCTCTCGATCCAACTGATATAAAGGCCGAAAGGGCGAAGAACAATGGGGCTCAATATCTCAAAGATTTTCTTTCATTCGCCAAAAAAGGCTACGATTATTTGCCTTTGAATGCGAATAACGTTTCTATTAGAAAAGAAGGAATTGAAATTTATTTGGCGGAAGATTTAAGAAAAGCTGGTTACCAGGTTGAAACAAATTTAGGTGAATCTTCTTTCAAAATCGATTTAGCGATTGCCAAAAAAGAGGATCCAACAAATTATCTTCTTGGAATCCTCTTAGACAATGACGATTTCGCCTCCATGACTTGTCGCGATAGGCACATAAATGAGCCAAACATTCTAGCGTGTTTAGGTTGGAATATTTATAACGTCTATTCTTCCGAATATCTTGATCATAGGAAAGAGGTCGTTCAACGTATCATTAATCTCTTAAATGAAATTTCCCTTAATCCGCAGAAACTAGCCGTTAAAGCGAACGAACGTTTTAAAAGACCGACTTTCGTTAAGCAAGGAATTGCCAAAAAATCAATGCCTTATCAGATTTCCGAAGAAAGGATTGGCCAAAAAGAAGAAAATCTCATTTCATATATTTATGGCTTGATTTATTTTGAAGGGCCAATATCCAAAGAATTGATTTATCGCCGATATTGCGAAGACTCTGGCAAAAAGAGAGTTGGCTCAAATTCGCAAAGCAGAATCAATTCAGCGCTTTATATACTTTCGGAGAAAATCAAAACTATTCAAAATGGATCGGTGACTTTCTATGTCCAAAAAGATTTCGACGAATTCTCCTTTCTTAACTATCGGCTTGATCCAGATAACGAATCTAAACGTACTTTGACGGATATTTGTTATCAAGAAATTGCCAATTGCGCAGCTGACATTCTTAAAGAACAAGGAGAGATGGATATTAGTGATTTGGCTAAGCAAATATCACTTGCTTTCGGTTTCAAAACACTTATTGCAAGCAAAAACACCTATATTCAACAAGCCATAAAGGATAGCAATTGCAAACGCAATAGGATAAAACTTAGAGATTCTCGGGTCTTTCTAGCTGAGTAGGATCCTTTTTTGGGCGATAAATAGCTAGCATCATCGGGATAAGCATTGTTAAAGTGGCAAATACCCATGCGCCTGGATCACCGATTGATGCTCCGACAAAAGCCCATATCGAGGCTTCGGAATTTACTGGACCCCCATTCAAAATAGAAGGCAAGAAAGTACATATTAGAACCCTTGCCACAAGTTCAGCGATACCGGCAAGGAAGGGAAAAAGAGGCTTTTCTAATCCCTCCAAGCAGTTTCTAAAAAGAAATAGCATCATCAAAACGAACATCATCGGCACGGCCGTGTACAAATAGGCGTTGCCCCATTTAATGGAATCGGTTGTTATTTTCTCAGCTGATAAAAAGAGGTATTGATACAATCCATCGATCGTTAATGGTAAAACTATCGCGTTAATCAGTACTGTAATAATCATTCCGTATGCGATTGATACGTGGAATCCTTTTTTGATCCTCTCGCGGTTTCCGGCCCCAAGATTTTGAGCCATGAAGGAAATCATTGCTAAGCCGAGGGATTCTTGGAATCCCATAGCCAATTGAATCACCTTTCCGGCAACGCCATAGCCTAATTGAGCAGGTAATGAAGGATTCATGTTCCCATTAGGCAAACGGTCAAAAGATATGACGGCTCCGGACATGATGATTGTTCCAATTGAAAGAATCGAAAAATTAAAGGCCAAAGGAAGGCCGTTTTTTAGATGCTCCAAACAATCCTTCCAAGTGATTTTCAAATCTTCTCTTTTTAGGCGAAGATCTTTGTAATGGTAGAAAAGATAAATCCATGAGGCAAAACCGGCTAAAGCTTGCGCAGCAACCGTAGCCCATGCCGCACCTGCCACCCCCCAATCAAAAACGATAATAAAAACCAAATCGAGAACGACATTCAAAACAGCGGAAATAAAAAGGAAAACAAAAGGCGTGAATGAATCGCCATAAGCTCTAAGGCAGGTGACAGCCAAGTTATAAATGATTTGGGAAAAAGAAGTGCCGATTATAATCAAAAGATAGGTCTTAGCCGCTTCGTATTCCGCTTGCATATATTGATCGGTTGAACTTGGGTAAATTCCAATCCAAGCCAAAAGGTAATCAAGAAGCAAGCATCCAAGGACGGAAAGAATTATGGTGATGATAATTGAAAGAACAATCTGAGTCCAAATTGATCTTCTTGCCCCTTCAATGGAATGCTGACCTATTTTCTTTGAAAGAACGACGGAAAATCCTGAAGCGCATCCTATCGAAAATTGCAAAACCAAAAAAACAATCGTGGTTGTGTTGGTTACGGCTGCGACGGCTGCATCGTTAAGCGTTTGCCCACAGATAATCGTGTCAATTAAAGAATATATTTTTTGAAGCAAAGTGGAGAGCATTATCGGAAGGCTAAAGACGAATATGTCCTTCCATATGTTCCCTTTTGTCAGATCAATTGGGTCAAATAAACTTCTAAATTTTTTCAAAATGTTCATATGGCAAAAATTCTAACCACTTTTATTTAGAATAAAAGAGTCTGAAAACACTTTCAAAGCAAAATAAAGGACTCTTATAATTCATATGGTGATGAAAATGGAATATAAAAGGAATCCTCATTATTTAGAAAGGCGAAAAGAACTGATTAAGCATTTTTTATCAACGGCTTTGCTTGATAACGCTTTTAAGGAAGTAAGCAAATTGAAGGTGACTTATCGTTATTCAAAAAAAGGACTGTCCTTTAAAGAACTTAAATTTTCATTCAAAAAGAAAATAACCGAAGGCACTAAATGGAACGAAATTCCATTTGCTTACGGCTATTTCCATCTCACAGGAGAAATCCCTCCTTCCTTAAACGCAAATGATTTGTATTTGCATTTTGAAGCAGGCTCTGAAGGATTGTTATTCACACAAGAAGGGAAGCCACTAAAAGGTTTTTCTCTTGGGAAGTATTCATTAGAAAAAGAAGACGAATACGCAACCCTTAAATG
>CAVGNL010000009.1:0-5065 GCA_963630455.1 Prevotella sp. CAG:755 | reverse complement strand
TTTCCTCCCCTTTAAGAGTATCATAAAATATTTTTTACTTCTAGCAACTTCTAGCTTTACTTCTAGCAACTTCTAACAGAACTTCTAACACTTCTAGCTATTTTTAATTACGATGATTTGCAATCGTTTTCGCGTTTTCGAAACATATTAAAAGGCCACCATATATTTGAAATTGATTTCCATATTTGTTTAATGAAGAAACCAATCGCAATTAATGACGGCCTTTGCTTTATTTTCTAATGCAACCTGATCTTATGGCCACTTCTTTTACGGCTTTTGCGACATTTTCGTGCGCATTCTTATCATAAGCGAAAGGGAGAATATGATCGACTCTTAAGTCTTCATCTTTTATGGTGTGGGCTATAGCAATGCTTGCCGCCTTCATCATCTCGAGATTAACGTCATTTGCGTTTGCGTCGATCGCTCCTCTGAATAAGCCCGGGAAAACCAAGACGTTATTTATTTGGTTTGGATATTGGCTTGAACCGGTACCGATGATATATGCTCCGGCTTCTTTCGCTTCCTTGGGATCGATTTCGGGTATTGGGTTTGCGCACGTGAATAAAATCGGTTTCGCATTCATTGCCCTTACCATTTCTTTGGTCACGCAATTGGCAACGCTTACCCCAATAAGAACGTCTGAGCCCTTCATTGCCAAGGATAAGTCTCCCTTGATGTGATCTTTATTTGTCAGCTTGGATATTTCAATTTTGGAGGAATTGAGCCTAGGGTCCCCTTCACAAATTATTCCCTTTGAATCGCAAATGATAATGTTTGTTGCTCCTGAAAATAAGAGCAACTTAGCAATCGCAATCCCGGCTGCGCCTGCGCCATTTATTACTATCTTTAAATCTTCGATTTTTTTACCTGTTAGTTTTAACGCATTTGTCAAAGCGGCGAGCGTGACGATTGCCGTTCCGTGTTGATCGTCATGAAAAACAGGGATGTCTAACTCTTCTTTGAGCCTTCTTTCGATTTCGAAGCATCTAGGCGCGGCAATATCTTCGAGGTTGATTCCGCCGAAACTTCCTGAGATTAATTTTATAGTTTTGATGATTTCTTCCGTGTCCTTGCTTTTGATGCAAATAGGAAAAGCATCGACGTCTCCATACGCTTTAAATAAAGCGCATTTTCCCTCCATAACTGGCATCCCGGCTTCTGGGCCTATGTCACCAAGCCCTAATACCGCTGTGCCATCTGTAATGACAGGAACCGTATTCCATCTCCTTGTTAACTTAAAAGACTCTCTAACATCATCATGGATTTTTAAACATGCCTCAGCAACTCCAGGCGTATAAGCAAGCATCAAGGATTCATTGCTTGAAACATCAACTCTAGCCTTCGTTTCGATTTTCCCCCTCCACTCATAATGCTTTTTTAACGATTCTTCTCTGATATTCATAATAATTTCCTTTCTTTTTACATTGGTATGTATGATACGGAAGCCCCTATTGACATCATGATGAAAATCATGCATGTAAGAAGGGCGCCGAAATACACATTTCCGCTCTTTTTGAACAAATATCTATTCAAGATTGGCAAGACAAACATCATCGGGATCAAACCAAATACCATGTTTACGAATAACCACATTTCACTCGTATCCGTTGGTGAATAATATCCGTAATAAACTGTTCCCGTTTTGAAATAGACGTAATAATTGACCACGAGGATAAAGACCAAGCCTATGCTGTTTGAGATGCCTCCAAGCAAATTAACCTTCCATTCGCTCCAGCCTTCCGTAGCCATTGAGAGATTGACCCTTATGGAATTGGAAATATAGAAGACGAAGAACGGCGCTAAGTAAATTAACCATGTTACAAACATTCTTCTATTGATTGGCGATGCGCTTATGAGGGTAAACCTGAAATCTTGATGGAATGCTAAATACATAAGTTCAACGATTCCGAAGAAAAGAGAGAATAGGACAATTGCGAATCCAATCGACAATAACAAGTCTTTCCAATTGATTTTCAACATTGAAAACCTATACCAAGCAATGTATTCGTCTTGCTTTGTAAGCTTGTAATAAAGGTTTTCGATGCCTTTTACGGCAAATATGATTATTAAACCAATCGCTCCGTTAAAGAGAGCCCAAAGCATTACGGCATTCATCATTCTTGCCGGGAAAAAGAAGGTAAAAGTGTTGCTTGCGGCATCTGGGAACCAATCCATCGTAAGTCTTGCAAGAGGAATGTAATCTAAGCACGCGATTATTGCTGTTATCACAACGGTCGCCCAGAATATCGCTTTATCAAACATTCTTTTCTTTCGAGGCTTGGCTTCTTTGATGAATTCTTCTCTGCTCACCAATTTAGCATCCGCTCCAGAGTATTGAACCTTCTTCAGATTTTCGTATTGCTCGCTTCTTTCTCTGGCGAGTTTGAATCTCTTGAAGAGAGGGCAAACATCAATTAAGAAACCAGCCAAAGCAAAAATGAATAAGAATCCCCCTACCAAAGCGACTCCGTTGGAAGCTTCTTTTACCATCCATCTCTGACTTGAATCGCTTAAGTCAGTTTTCATATTTAAAGTTCTTCTAAAGAAATTAATCGTATTGCTTATGGAGAGCGGATCATACATCTCAAAGCAATGATTGATATTTTCTTTATGAATCACACGGTACGTGCCCTCATCCATTGAGCCATATTCATAATCGAGGATGGCTTCATTGTAATTCAGGTTTTTGCCATTTACTTCGTTAATAAATCTTTTCGCGATTATCTCAAAAGCGCTTGTAGAACCCTGATATCTGAAAGCCCCTTCGTCATAATAGGCATAGCTCATGGCGGCGTTGCATCTGAGATTCTTAAATTTATTTGCCGCGCTAACCTTTATATAGCCACTGATATAAACCGACTTGATTATTGACTCATTATAAGAGTTTCCGGCAAATAAAGCGGCAAGGCTATTGACGTTTCCTCCTCCAGCGGAGTGTCCAACGCAGCCAATGTTATCTCTATCGATATATGAATATCTTTCCGTGTTGTTATAAACGTACTGAAGCAAATAGTCTAAGCCATTATCTCCGACGGTTGAAGATATCATTTCCCCGTTTTCGTCATATCCGCTAAAGGTTGTTGCCCCTTGACAACCAGGGTCGATGGTAAAGACAACAGCGTTCCTTCTAGAAAGCTCGATTGCATATTGACTCATTGTGGCCTTGGTTCTTGTGAAGCCAGGCATCACGATGATCATCGGCAAAGGATTTTCAATGCTTGCGCTTTTTGGGCGATACTCGGTTACTTTATAACTTAACGAATCGCTTTCGATGACTGCGTTAACGCCATTTAGGGCATTTTCTGCCCCCGCATTAAATTCCTCAGTCATTTCTTTGGTTAACGTGAAATCTTCTACATTAACGGAGTATCCGCTTGTTTCTCCGATTTGAGCAACAAGCGATCCAGATAAGACCAAGCACAGACCAACGCAAGAGACGATAAAATTAGATTTTTTATACCACTTCTTTTCTTTCTTCTCCTTTTGTCCTTCCTTGAAATTCGGATTAACAATTTCAATATATTTGTCTTCTTTGTCTCTACTGATATAGGCAATGAGATTTAAAACAAAAGAAGGCAGGGAAAGAACGCTTATTATCGTGTTTATCAAGAAATGATTTTTTAATTTTCCTTCTAATTTCTCCTCTTTGATGTATTGATTTAAAAAGGAAGAATAAAGAGAGTTAAACAAGCACGCCGCCCCTAAAATTAGAGTCAGCCAGTAAAATAGATTGCCTACGGAATATAACAAAGCCGTTATGGTTAAATACAAGAAGGAATTTACGTAGCCAACGACTGTTGAGGCTTTGATTAATTTATATCTGTATTTCATATTGCCCCTCTTTCTAGGCTAACGCCTTATTTCCGCTTTCTGTCTGTAACCAAGCAAACACGTCTTCCGTAAGAGGCTTCGTGTTTAGTTTTGTGATGTACCTTGATTTGCCACCCATCGTGATTCCTCCTACGTTTTCAACGAAATTCACCCCACCAGTGGTTCCGATATTGTTTCCAAAGCCGATCAAGATATCGTTGAATCTGTCTTTGTTGACCAAACTTCCTGCGGTTGCAACATCTCCCTGATATGGAGTTATCACGATGTCTTCGAGATTTTCTTTCGTTGCCCCTTTGCTTGTTAAGTATGTTTTCAAATCGTTTGTCCACACTTCAACTTTGTCGGCATTTAATCCGCTCGTGGAAGTTTTTGCATACCAGCCTACGGCGATGTAATAAGATGGAACAGGTATTGCAGCTTCATTAATGAATAATGGTCTAAGAACCACTGTTGTGTTATAGGCGTGTTCTTTTACCTCGCTATAATGAATCACGTCGTCATAACTGATGAAAGTTTTATAAAATTCATCGGTTACTTTATTTTTACTGTCTGTATAACTGGCTATATCTATTGCATCAGGGTTTAGCCAAGTCCAACCATAAAATCTATGGTTGATCGGAATCATTTCTTCGCTTAATGTAGGAGACACTCCGTTTTTAAATTCATTAACGGTTGTTGAAGATATAATTTGTTCGTTGTATTCAAACACGATGTTTAAATCGTGCTCCATTCCTTTTACCAAGGAGCATCCCGAAAGGAGCAACCCCAGTATTGGAATCGTAATTAATTTCTTGTTTTTCATGGTAAAACTCACTTATTTTGAGTAATGATAATTTAATGTGAATATCTGCTTTCCGTCAGTTGAAGTCATGAAGTCATAGACTGTTCTTGCTAATGTGGCTTCTTTTAAGAGAGCAACGTATCTTCCGGATGCCTCACCCATGGTGATATCACCTGTCGTGTCAACTGTTGTAACATTGCCTTTGCTTGTGATGTTGTTCCCAACGCCAAGAAGGATGTCGACGTCCGCATCGGCGTTTACCAATTCTCCAAGAGCGGCCACATTTGTTTCTTCGTCGCCATATTTTCTAACGCTAATTTGACTTAAAGTCTCGGATGTAATATCGCTTCCTTCTAAATAATTCAGAACATTCTTATAAACGTGTTTCATGAGAGTTTCATCGATTCCGCTTGTTGCGCTCTTCCCATACCAGCCGATAACTAGCGAATAAGC
>CAVGNL010000008.1:0-9988 GCA_963630455.1 Prevotella sp. CAG:755 | reverse complement strand
CTCTTAAATCAAAAACAGATTGATTCTCATAATCATTTTTACGAAAGAAAAATAATAAAAACAAAAGAAAATAACGATTCTTCTAAACCTCTCCAAAAATACGAAGCAGCCCTTAATTCCCCACATGAAGTGATTCTTGGCATTCGTCCAGAAGATCTCATGGAAGGGGATGCATTCGAAATCAACGTGGAAATGATCGACAAATATGGAGGTTTCTCCTACGTTCATTCAGACTTTGCGGGGATAGATTTAGTTGCAAAAATATATTCTAATGGCTTAAGAATCGGTGAGAAAATCAGCCTTTCCTTCGATATAAGCAAAATTCATTTATTCGATCCATTAACGGAAGAAACGATTTTCTAAGAGCAAGCCACCTTTTAAATAGAAAAAATTCGATAAAACAATGTACTTTTTGCTCCTTATCGGTGAAAATAAAGAACTATGGGATGAAGGAAATCTTCATCCGAAATTCATAGAAAGGCCACGAAAATGAGCAAAAACAAAACTGATGCTGTTTCTTTATTTGGTTCGAACGTTTTTAATGACAAAGCAAGGAAGAAATATCTTTCCTTAGAAGCTTATAACGCCCTTAATGAGGCGATAAACGAGCACAAAGAGCTCGATCATTCCTATGCAAACGAGGTTGCCAAAGGCATGCTTAAATGGGCTTTAGAAAAGGGCGCCACGCATTATACTCATTGGTTTCAGCCACTAAACGGCTTATCGGCCGAAAAGCATGATGCTTTCATAGGAAAGCCAGATGCTAATGGCAACATAACCTATGATTTTAAAGGCAACGAATTAATCAAAGGAGAGCCGGACGCTTCATCCTTTCCTTCTGGCGGACTTAGAGCCACTTTTGAAGCTCGAGGCTATACAGCTTGGGATGCGAGCAGTCCAGCTTTCGTTCTTGAAGATGATGATGGCGCCGTTTTATATATTCCTACCGCCTTTTGCTCATATAATGGCGAAGCACTTGACGGGAAAACGCCTTTGCTTCGTTCTGAAGAACGCCTTTCGGAATCGGCTCTACGTGTTTTAAGGGCCCTTGGTGATGACAGAACAAAACGCGTTTATTCCTATGCTGGCGCAGAGCAAGAATATTTCTTGATCGAAAAAGACGAATACCTAAAAAGAAAAGATCTCGTTTATACAGGAAGAACTTTATTTGGCGCAAGCGCACCTAAAGGACAGGAATTAGATGACCATTACTTTGGACCGATTCGCGAAAAGATCTCTTCCTATATGAAAGAGGTCAATGACACCTTATGGAAACTTGGGATACCAGCAAAAACAGAGCATAACGAGGTCGCTCAATCCCAACATGAGCTCGCTTGCGTTTACGCTCCTTCGTCCTTAGCGGCTGACCAGAACCAACTTGTCATGAGGCTTTTAAAGAGAATCGCCAAACACCATGGAATGATTTGCCTTTTAGCCGAAAAGCCCTTCGAAGGTATCAATGGATCTGGGAAACATAACAATTGGTCGATCGGAACGGATACGGGGATCAATCTTTTATCACCTGGAAAAGATCCAAGAAACAATACCCTTTTTCTTATTTTCCTGACAGCGATCATCAGAGGAGTGGATTTGCACGCGGATTTATTAAGAGAATCCGTGGCTTCATATGGCAACGATTTCCGTTTAGGGGCAAACGAGGCCCCTCCAGCGATTGTCAGCGTTTATCTTGGAGAACATTTAACGAACATTCTTCAAGAAAGCCTTGGGGAATCCCCTTTGTCGAAAGAATCTTCTAAAGTGATGATAAACGGCAGCAAAGGATTGCCTACTCTTTTAAAAGACGACGAAGATCGAAATAGAACCTCTCCCTTTGCTTTCACAAGCAATCGTTTTGAGTTCCGAATGGTCGGAAGCGAACAGAATATCTCTGAGCCAAACACTTATTTAAATGCCGTTTTGTCAGAAGGCTTAAACGAGATAGCATCCTTGCTAGAGAGCAGCGAAAACAAGGAAGAAACGGCTAGAAAATGGATCAAAGAGAATATCTTGAAACATTCAAGAGTTATTTTTAACGGCAACGGTTATTCTAAAGAATGGGAAGAAGAGGCTTTGAAGAGAGGCTTAGCGAATTTAAAAACAACCCCTGAAGCAATAGGCGCCTTGGAAAGAAAAGAGAATCGAGACTTATTAATCGATAACCGTATCCTTTCCGAGAAAGAAATCGATTCCCGCATAGCAATCAAATATCAGGATTACCATTCTAAAGCTGTAATTGAAGCGAAAACCATGTCACGCATGACGCATAAGCTTTATTTGCCAGCGATTCAAAGGGCATTAAAGGAAGTAACGGACCTAAACAAATATTATGATGGTTCTTATGAGCCTATTTCCTCGGAACTTTTATCCTTAGAAACAACATTTAAGAAGACGTATTCATCCTTAAAGAATCTCGATTCTCTTATTGCGAAAGACGCAAAAGCCTCGCAAAGCGAGAAAGAACACGCTTTCTTTGCCGCAAACGAGCTTAAAAAAGAAATGCTTTCCTTGCGTAATGCGGTTGATGAAGCGGAATTGCTGGTAAGAAAAGAAGATTGGCCAACTCCTACATATGGCGATTTGCTTTTTCATTGCTAGCATTTATTAAGACCAACATTCATAATTGCTATATTATTTTTCGTATGGAAATCATTAGCTATTTGTCATCGACATTAGGAATATCGTCTAAACAAGTTAAGGCCACTCTTGATTTGATTGATTCCGGAGCGAGCATACCTTTTATCGCACGCTACAAAAAGGAAGAAACGGGAAATCTATCAGATGTAATTCTCAGGCGTTTTGAGGAGGAAAAAACGAAATTTGAAAAATTAGAGGAAAGAAAAAAGACGATTCTCTCATCGATTTCTGAGCAAGGGAAATTAACGCCCGAACTTCAAAGCAAGATTGTCGACTGCCTAAACCTTTCTTTGCTTGAAACAATTTATCGTCCTTATAAGCCTAAAAGAAAAACGCGTGGATCGATTGCAAGGGAAAATGGCCTAGAAGCATTAGCGCATTACATTCTTAAACAAAACGCTGACATTTCTTCTTTAAACGATTATGCCAAGACATTTGTTAATGAAAAAGTTAAGGATGCTAATTTAGCGCTAGATGGTGCGTTGGACATTATAGCTGAAGAGATTAGCGACAATTCTTCCTTTTACCTTTTTGCCAAAGAATACATCTATCGTTCGGGAAGAATCAAGGCCAAGGAAACAAAAGAGGATGTTGAGCAAAAATATCTTAATTACGATAATTTCGATTGCCCTCTTTCCAAAATAAAGCCTTATCAAACGCTCGCTTTGCTACGTGGCAAAAAAGAAAAGAAATTAACCTATTCTTTTGCTTATGATGAAATAACAATCTACAATTACATCTCTCGAAGCTTCATCAATCATAATTCTCCTTTTTACGATCTTCTTCGCAAGTGCATAGAAGACTCTTATAAAAGATTAATGGGTCCTTCGATTGAAAACGAAATAACTAAAGAATTGTTTTTAAAGGCTGAGGATTCTTCTTTGATTCTTTTCTCGAAAAACCTTAAGCAACTTCTTTTGGCCCCTCCTTTAAAGGGGAAAACTATTTTAGGGTTTGATCCAGGGTATAAAAACGGCTGCAAATTGGCTTTGATAAATCCTAACGGGCAAGTTTTAAACACTTGCATAATTTATCCAACGATCGGTAGAGAAAAGGAAGCGGAAATTAAACTGCTTTCTCTTTATCGCAATTATAAGTTCGATTCCATCGCTTTAGGAAATGGAACGGCTAGCCGAGAAAGCCAGACGTTTTTGGAGTCTTTTTTAAAGAAAAACGCTTTGACGAATGTAACCTTAATCATTGTTAATGAATCTGGCGCTTCTGTTTATAGCGCTTCTCCTCTCGCAATTAAAGAATTCCCTAATATGGATATCGACGAAAGGTCGTCTGTATCTTTGGCAAGGCGTCTTCTTGACCCTATGGCAGAGCTCGTGAAAATCCCTCCAGAGGCCATTGGCGTCGGCCAATATCAGCACGATATGGATGAATCAAGGTTAAAAGAAACTCTATCAAATACGACGATAGATGCCGTAAATGAAGTGGGGGTATGGTTAAACACCGCATCTGTTTCTCTTCTTAAATATGTTTCAGGATTAAACGAAGGCAGTGCGAATGCAATCGTTCTTTATCGCGATGAACACGGCCCTTTCAGATATAGAAAAGAGTTGCTGAATGTGAAAGGCCTCGGAAAGAAAACGTTTACTGATGCCGCTGGTTTTTTGAGAATTGAGAACGATAACCCTTTAGAGAAAACCGCTGTCCATCCTAAAGATTACGAATCTACAAAGCTTTTCCTAGCGAAGTTAGGATTATCTCTTGATGATTTAGGAAAAGAGAAGGCCAACTTCATTTTAAGTAAGGAATTTGATATCCCTAGCATTTCGAAGGAAATCGGCATAGGTGAATATACGCTTAAAGACATCATAGACGAATTAAGGAAACCAGGAAGAGACCCACGAGAAAAAATGGAAACGGCAAACTTAGATAATGACGTTCGTGATATCAAGGATTTAAAAATTGGAATGTTGCTTAATGGCACGGTCAGGAACCTATCCGATTTTGGGGCGTTTGTTGATATTGGCGTGCATCAAGATGGGCTTGTGCACATTTCTGAAATTGCCTCTCATTTTGTTTCGCGTCCTAGCGATGAGTTAGAACTTGGCCAGATAATCAAGGTGAAAGTCATCGGGGTGGATATTCCTAGAAAACGTATCTCTTTATCAATCAAACAAGCAAGCGATAACGAAGATAAAAGATGAATCACCTATCTTCGCGGAAATAAGGCAAGCCTAAGCTTTCGGGGGCTTGAACGTTCTTTTTCCCAATGATGCTTGTTAAGATAAGGACGGCCACGGTAACCAAATACGGAATCATTTTGAAAGCTTGCATGCTTGTAAAGCTGATTCCGGAAATCTTATTTGGAAGAATGTATAAGAAACCAAAGACAATCGATCCTAAAATCGCAAGAGATGGTTTCCAAATCGTGAAGATGACAAGGGCTATGGCAAGCCATCCGAAAGATTGGATGGTGGAACTATTCTCCCATGAGCCACCTACATAACCCATGACGTAAAATAAACCGCCTAATCCCGCGATCATCGCCCCAACAAGAACGGCGCCATATTTATAGGCGTTAACGTTGATTCCATCCGCATCTGCTGCCGCCGGATTCTCTCCAACTGAGCGCAAATTCAAACCTATTCTCGTCTTATTCAGGAAAATTGAGGCTAATATAGCAATGATTATGGCGAAATAAACCAAGAAAGAATGTCCAAAGAATATTTTTCCAAAAACGCCAAGATTAGTAGACCACGAAGGGTAGCGAGATATTATTTTGCTAGCTTGAGAGAAATACGTTTTATCAACGGAAGCCATGAAATAATCGGCCACGCCTCCGCCAAAAGTCGTCAAAACAAGGCCTGTGACATTTTGATTGCATTTTAATGAAATGGTTAAAATTCCATAAATTAAACCAGCAATAGCTGAGAATAAGGCGCTAAAAAGAATGGAAACGATTATTAATGGAAAGTAAGGAGCGTTTTCTGGAGAAGAAGCAAACGCATTCATAAAAACTGATACGCCAACGCATCCACCAAGCGTTCCAAAACACATGATTCCTGGTATTCCTAGATTAAGATGGCCGGCTTTTTCGGTAATGATTTCTCCCACGCACCCAAAAAGAAAAACTGTGGCAATTGATATTGCTGAAGGTAATAAAGAATCGAAGAACATCATTATTTGTCCCCTCCTTCGTTATTTTCGTTTATTGAAACGCATGCTTTAGCCGTATTCGTTGAAAGGTTGGTCGCATGTCTTTTGACAATCTTGTAGCTAATAAAGAATTCCACGGCGATGATTGAGAAATAAACGAGTCCAATCGCGATATCTCCGATTGAATCGTTGGTGATAGAAAAAGAAGTTTGCACAGCTGACATTCCATTGTCTAAAAAGGCGACTAAAAATGCCGTTCCTAACATCATCAAAGGATTGAACTTCGCTAGCCAAGTAACCATGATTGCCGTAAAGCCGAGATTTCTAGCTGAATCAGCTGTGATTGTATTATCAATAGAACTAGCAAGTAAAAATCCAATTATCCCGCATAAAGCCCCGCTAAGTGCCATCGTTCTCAAGATAACCCATTTAACGTTTATCCCTACGTATTTGGCCGTGTTTCGCGATTCGCCGACGACTTCAAGTTCATATCCTCTTTTGGAAAATTTAAGATAGATAATCATTCCAACTAGCATCAAAATAACGACTATGATTGTAAGCAAATATTTGTTTCCGCCAATCGAAGGAAAAACGCCGGTTTCGATTATGCCTAAAGTTCCAGATCCATTGGTAACAACAGCGCTAATGAAAACAGAAACAAGACCGGCGGCAATATAGTTCATCATTAAGGTAAACAAAGATTCGTTTGTATTGAAAAAAGCTTTGAATATAGCAGGAATCAATGCCCACACGATGCCAGCGAATACCGAAGAAAAGATGCTTACGACAATTATTGACCAGTTAGGGCATGAAGCCTTTCCCATATAATACATGCAGACAATAGCTGCTAAATCTCCCATAAGAATTTGGCCGTTTCCGCCTAAATTCCAAAATTTCATCTTGAAAGAAGGAACAAGAGCTAAAGAGACCCCAAGAATCAAAGCCGTATCTCTAAAAGTAATCCAAGTACGTCTTGAGGAAGAGAATGAACCCTGAAAAAGATTGGAAACAACAATCAAAGGATTCGCCTTTGCAAAAACTAGCAAAAGTAAGCAAAGAAGCAAGAGGCCGAATAAAACAGCCCCAAGTCTCATAAGCAAATCTTTCCACCAAACGGAATCCGTTCTTTTCACTATGTGGAAAGGCATTTCTTTTTTCTTTGAAAAGAAGTCTTTCATTTATTATTCTTCCTCCTTTTCTTCAACGTTTTTCTTCGTCATCAAAAGCCCGATCTCGGATTTATTTGTTTTTCTAGCATCGACTATTGCCCGAATCTCCCCATCACCCAATACGGCGATGCGATCGCTGATGGATAACAAAACATCTAAATCTTCCCCGACGTAGACGATTGCCGCTCCGTTTTCTTTTTGTTCGTTAAGAAGGTTATAAATCATATAAGAAGAATTTATGTCTAAGCCTCGTGTTGGATAAGCGACCATCAAAACCTTTGGGACCGAAGCTATTTCCCTTCCAACGAGCACTTTTTGGACGTTCCCTCCAGAAAGTTTTCTAACCGAGGTATGAATGCTAGGGGTGCTAACGTTTAATTCGTCGACGACCTTGTTAGCCAAATCTTTAGGATTTTTTCTATCAAGAAAGGAAGTTTTGCCTTTTTTGTATGATCTAAGCATCATGTTGTCGACTAAATCCATATTGCCTACTAAGCCCATTCCCAATCGATCTTCTGGAACGAAAGCTAAACGAACTCCTAAAGCTCGGATTTGAGATGGCGCTTTCCCTTCCAAATTAATTTTTTCGCCTTTTGGAGTAATGTATTCAATCGATCCCGTTTCTTTTTTGATTAAGCCGGCAATCGTTTCTAATAGTTCTTTTTGCCCTGAGCCAGAGATACCGGCAATTCCAAGAATCTCTCCGCTTCTGACGTTAAACGATACGTGATGAAGAATTTCTTGCCCTTCCTCGTTAGAACACGAAAGATCATTAACTAATAATCTGTCTTGAGGGTTTTTTGGCTCGGAACGATGGATTGATAATTCAACTTTTGCGCCAACCATCATTTCGGTTAGTTCATCTTCATTGGTTTCTTTTGTGTTAACCGTGCCAATGCATTCGCCTTTTCTAAGAACAGCAACGCGGTCGGACACGCTTAGGACCTCATTCATCTTATGAGTGATAATGATGATCGATTTCCCATCATCACGCATGTTTCTTATTACGTTAAACAATTTTTCTGCTTCTATAGGGGTCAAAACGGCTGTCGGCTCATCTAAGATCAAAATATCCGCTCCGCGATAGATTGCCTTTACGATTTCCAATGTTTGTTTTTCAGAAACGGACATGTCATAGACTTTTTTGCTAAAATCGATCACAAATCCGTATTTTTGGCAGATATCAGAAACGATTGTTTTCGCGTCTTTAATCGATGAATAATCAATCGGCTTTTCAATATTTTTATTTTCTTTTTTTGATAATTTCTGAATGAGATATTTATTTTTTTGACGCAAAGAAATGGTTGGCTTGATCCCTAAAACGATATTTTGGAGCGAATTAAAAGTTTCAATCAATTTGAAATGCTGATGGATCATCCCAATATGATATTTGTAGGCATCTTTTGGAGAAGAAATGCTGGCCTTTTCTCCGTTGATGATAATGCTTCCTTCGTCAGGGAAATAGATTCCACAAAGCATGTTCATCAATGTGGTTTTTCCGCTCCCGTTCTCACCCAACAAAGCAAGTATTTCGCCTTTGTAGACATCTAGGTTGACGTTATGATTAGCCTTCACGCTTCCAAAGGTTTTAGAAATGCCTTGCATTCTTATGCCAATTTCTTTTTCGCTCACTCTAATATCTCCTAAAAAAAGAAAAGCCCAAGAGAAAATACTTGGGCTTTTGAATGCTTAGAATTTGGAATTTAGTAAAGTAATTCCGTCGATTTGGATGTCGAAATAAGGGGCAGAACGTTTTTCGCTTTCCGCAAAATAGGTTATATCATCTTTTGTCGTGATGACTTCTGTATCCCCGGTATAGTTTGCATCAGTATCAACATCAGCAAGATATGAGGTAACGTGTCCATCCGCATCAACTTTCATATCTGATGTGACGTTCTTCCCACTAACGGTGAAAGAAGAAGTGTCAAAGACTTTTAAAGATCCGTTTCTAAGTTTATCCGCGACTTCATTTAATTTTGTTTCTGTTCCTTCGACCGCAGCTATTTTTCCTAATTCAGTCAAGGCAACGGAACCGTTATATAAAGTTGATCCTAATTCGCCAGTCCAATCCGTGGCGATTGATTTTCCTTCTTTGATTTGTTGGAAACAATATTGGAAATAAGGCTGCCAATTGATTTTGGAAGAAACGACGAATGTGTTTTTGCATCTAGATTCAGTTGAACCGTTATAAGAGATGTTAGGAACGCCTTTGTTTTCGCAAGCCGTAGGGGCACCCCATGAATCAGCGTGTTGGGAGATAATGGAGCAACCGTTTGAGATTAAGGTTTCTGCAGCGCTCTTTTCTGCCGTTTCATCATACCAAGAACCAGTGAATTGAACTTGCATCGTGGCGGTTGGCACGATTGATCGGATTCCTAAGAAGAAAGATGTGTATCCGGAGATGACTTCTGCGTAAGTGTAAGCTCCAACGTACCCAACAAGAGGCTTCACGTTAGAATCTTTGTTCATCATGTCTTGAAGCTTCAAACCAGCGGCCACTCCAGCAAGATATCTTCCTTCGTAAATGGAAGAGAAGGCATTATGGAAATTAGAGAGATTTTCTGTATGTGCTTTGGTGCCGGTTGCATGAGAGAATTGGACGTTTGTAAATTCTTTTGCGGCTTTTAAAAGATGGTCTTCATGGCCAAATGAATCGGCAAAAATAAACTTGCAGCCTGAATCTACCAAATCAGCTGCTTTTTCGTACGCTGCATTCGATTCAGGCACGGTTGTTTTGATAAGTGGCTTAACGCCTTCGGCCTCGCAGGCGGCGTTAAAAGCGTCGATGAAGTTTTTGTCGTAAGTCGAATTTTCATCGTGTAGGGCGATAAGTCCAACGGTCAATTCGTTTGTTGTACTGCCACCATCGCATCCTGCAAGCGAGGTTAAGGCGATAAGAGCTAAGGCGGATAATTTAATACACTTTTTCATGTGTTCTCCTTCTATTCGTAGTCTTTGTTAGAGAATTGGAAAGAAAGCTAGAACTTGAAAACGAAAAAGTTAACGATAAGTATGCTTTTTGTTCATAGTGTTGGATTAAGGTCCAACGTAGAAACTTTCCGCCAATCCGGCAA
>CAVGNL010000007.1:0-9621 GCA_963630455.1 Prevotella sp. CAG:755 | reverse complement strand
CTATAATCTCTCCCCTGAAGCAAAAGCTCGTTTTGCTAAATTCGCTAAATAAGCTTTCTTAATTGGAAATTGACCGCAGTTAATTCTGCGGTCTTTTTTTAAAAACAAAATTTCCTCCACAAAACTTGCCTATTTTAAAAAAATTGTCACTCTGCTTATCGTTATCAAACAAAAAATTGTTAGTGATGTTTCTATTTGCCCTTTTTCTGAAACCGCAATATGGTAAAATAAATTGTTATGAAAAAGAAACAATTAACATCCATCGCCTTAATCGGCCTTATTTTATCTTTGTCGTCTTGTATTGGTAATTCGAATTCCTCGGCGAGCCAACATGAGAATGAATCTTCTGCATCTAATTCATCAGTAGACGAAGTCATCTCTTCAGAGTCTTCTTCTTCGAATTCGAGTTCATCAGTAGAAGAAACCACCAGAACTTGTTTAATCTCTTTCGGGAATTTACTTAAAAACGATGTTTCAAATAGCCCAACTTCAAGTTCATACGTATTTGAAGGCGCCGACATTTCTGGCATTGAATTCACCTCTTGCTATGGCCTTGATAGAGAAACAAATGATTCAGATAGCTATGCTTTGAAAGTTGGTTCAGGCAAAAAAACTGGTTCATTGACCATCAATTTTTCACAAGCATACATCGTTAAGCAGGCTAATATTTATGCTTCAAAGTATGAAAGCGATGCTGCTGTTGAATATAAATGCTCTTCAAGCGCCAACTCAACTGGGATGAACATTACGATTGATAGCGAAGAACAAACTAAATACTCCTATCTTTATTTGGATGCCGAGAAAGGAGTCGCCTCAAATTCGGTAACATTCGAAGCGACTGCAAAAGGACGTATCTACGTCTACAAAATAGAGCTCATAATTTCATCAAACGGAGGCAGTTCTTCCTCGAGCAATAGCCAATCCTCGCAATCATCGCAATCCTCATCATCAAGCATTTCTTCTTCATCTGAATATTCCACCACTTCATCATCTTCTCTAGAACCTGACGTTGAGAAGGAGGGGTATTATAAAGGCGTTAATTGGAATACGACTGGTGCAACATTGAAAACATCATTATGCACGATTATCAGCAATGGCGCTAAAGCAATTGGTTATGACGCTTTATGGGAAGCCTACAAATCAACGGACTTAAAAGAAGATGGCACGATTTGGGACATGTATTCAAACGAATCTTTCGATCCAAATAAGGATCGTGCTGGTAATTATAAAAAAGAAGGCGATGTGTTTAATCGTGAACACACAATCCCACAGTCGTCGTTTAAGAGCGCTAACGCAAGTTCATACATGGTTTGCGATTTGTTTAACGTGGTGCCAACGGATGGATATGTGAACAATAGAAGAAGTAATTACCCACACGGAAATGTTTCTAATGCTACATACACTTCCAAGAACGGATCAAAATTAGGAACTGGCGAAAATAACGGATATACAGGAACGGTCTTTGAAGTCATCGATGAATACAAAGGAGATTTCGCCCGCACATACTTCTATTTCGTCACTAGATACGAAAAATCCATGACTTCTTTGAATTATGATGCTTTCCAAAAAAACACTTATCCATCCATGTCTTCATGGGCATTAAAAACATATCTTGCTTGGAATGAAATGGACCCTGTTTCCGATAAAGAAATAAACAGAAACGAAGCTGTATATAAAATTCAAAAAAACAGAAACCCCTTCATCGATCACCCAGAAGCGATCGAGAAAATTTGGGGCAGTTATAATTAGGTAAGAAATAATTTAGGCATTTACAAAACTTTTACAGGAATTTTTTATCAAATTCGCTTGCAAAAGTTTTTTTCTTCCATATAATAAGGTCACAGGAACAGAAATGGATCTCCCTACCGTAAGATAGTTGGGCTAGTTTGGGATCCGTCATATGCCTACAGTCCATGCCTCGTCGCGATAGTTTAACGGGGCAAGGCGAAACTTGAATTAATAGATGCCGACTTGGCATCTTTTTTCTTTCTTCAATATTGAATTCCCTTTCTTTTTAAAAGAAAATCTTTCGTGAGGAGAAATACATACATGGACAAAATCGATTTATCCTTCTTAACAGATCCGGAAGTCATCGGGGTCAATTTATTGGACGAACATTCTTCGCATCACTTTTTCGTTAACTCGAAGGAACCAATATTCTCATTGAATGGGAAATGGAAATTCTATCGATCAGAAGGCTGGGTTGATGAATTATTAGATTATGAAACGCTTTCTTATAAAGAGGCAGAACTACCAAAATCTGCTGAAATGGATGTTCTTGAAGATTTGATTTACACAAATATGGACTATCCTTGGGAAGGGAAAGAAAATCTCAGGGAAGGCGAGGTAAATGTTAAAAGGAATCCGGTCAATATTTTTAAAAAGACTTTTAAAATCCCCTCAAATTTGAAAGGTGAGAAATATCTTTTACGCTTCGAAGGTTTTGAAACGGCCATATACGTTTATTTGAATGGACATTTTGTTGGTTATTCAACACGTCTATATGTTGATTCTGAATTTGATATAACAACCTATCTCAAAGAGGAAAACGAACTCGTGATATATAACTTTCGTTACTCTGCTTCTTCGTGGATATTGGATCAAGATTATTGGAAAATGTCAGGGATTTTTAGAAAAATCTCAATAGTAGCCTTGCCAGAAATTCATCTAGAAGATCTTGATGTGAAAACTGATTTGGTAAATGACTTTAAGGATGGTCATATCTTAATAAAAGGAACTACAAATTCTGATGGAGCGGCGCATATTTCATTATGCAAAAACGAAAAGACTTTCTTAAACGAGCCAGTTGTTATCGAAAATAATCATTTTTCTTTTGAAAAAGAAATAAAAAATATTGATGGCTGGTCAGCTGAAAAACCAAATTTATATTGGCTAACAATCACATGCATAAATAAGAACGGAGTCGAGGAAACTTCTTCTATGGAAGTTGGCTTCTCTCATCAAGAAGTCGATAACGGCTGTGTTAAGTGGAACGGAAAACCCCTTCTCATCAAAGGCGTCAACCGCCATGAAATTGATTGCAATTACGGTCATCACGTTCCTTTTGAAAGTCTAGTTTTTGATTTGGAATTATTAAAAAAGAACAACGTTAACGCCATTAGAACATGCCATTACCCAAACGATAAACGCTTCTATGAGCTCGCAAATAGAATTGGTTTCTACATCATGGATGAATGTTGCATCGAAGGGCACTCTCGAATGAACGAAGCCAGCCTAAAGAAAGATCCATCCATTCTTCTTCCTGGATCAAATCCTAAATGGACTAAGATGGCTTTAGATAGAGCTTCATCGATGTATGAGAGAGACAAGAACAACGTTTGCATATTTTCATGGAGTTTAGGAAATGAGTCAGGTGGCGGAAGCAACATGGTTGAGATGGCTAAATTCTTTCATTCCGTTGATAAGAAACGTTTGGTCCATTACGAACCAGAATGGTATAGCCCGGAATTAACAGACCACGTAGACGTTAGATCGTATATGTATTGGAAACCTCTAGATTTAGAGAACTTCATTTTACAAAACCCAAATAAACCCGTCATCGAATGCGAATTCGAACATGCGATGGGCAATTCTAACGGTAATTTTGATGAATATATGAGAATATTCAGAAAATATCCAAATGCAATGGGTGGCTTTATTTGGGATTATATTGATCAAGGGCTTTATGTTAATGACGATAAAGAACACCTTTTATATGGCGGGGATTCAAACGATGTTCCTAATGATTTGAACTTCAACTGCAACGGAATTATTTACTCCGATAGAAAAGAAGCCTATCGTTCTTCAAAACTTAGAACTGTCAACCAAGTTTACTCCCCGTTACAAATAACATTCAACGATGGTGAGGCAATCCTTCAATTGGAAAAGGGAGAATATTCGCCAAAAGATTTTCTTTTAAAACAAGAAGACTATGTTAATGGAAAATTAGTTAAGAGCAAAAAAATCCTTTGGAAAGGCGAAGACAAAATTAAATTAGAAGACTTCCCGTTTGAAGATGAGCACCTTAGAAAAATCAGAGTTTATAACAAATTAAATCATTCAATAGTTTGTTTTGATGAAGATAATAAGTTTGCTTATTCTCCAAAAGAAGAGAGTTTTATGGTGGAAAAAACGAATTCTGTACGGTATTTAGGAGTAAGAGACGATGAATGCGTTTTTGTGTTTTCTCGTTCTGGATTGGCTACTGGATTGGTAGGCATAGAGCTTCTTTCGAAGCAACTATTAGCCATGCCTGCAAGACTTACGTTCTATCGCCCAATCTCAGATAACGATCGTGGAAATCTTTTTGCGATGTATTCATCAATCTATATGGGAATTTCAAAATGGAATGGACCGATAAATATTTCGGAAACGGATTGCGGAATTACTTTTAATTATTTAGTTGGTCCAATGGGAGCTAAAGCAAGCGTGACATATAGCTTTGGCAAAGGAAGATTTATCGACGTGGAAATTAAATATGTAGGCGTTAAGGGAATGCCATCTTTGCCTTGTTTTGGCATTTCTTTCCCATTGAAAAAAGAATTCGCTGATTTCAATTATTATGGTATGGGCCCCCTCGATTCCTATCCAGACCGTTTAGAGGGAGAGAATCTTGCCCTCTACTCGAGCGATGTTAGAGAAGAACTTTTACCTTATTCAATTCCTCAAGAATGCGGAAATCACCAAGAAACAAGATATGTTGAATTGCCGATAAACGATGAATATTCTTTATTTTTCGAAGCGTTGGAAAAACCATTCTCCTTCAAATATCTTCCTAACGATGAATTCGAAATAGATGACGCCATGCATCTTGATGAACTTCCTCAAACTAGAAAGAATCATCTCACGATTTACGCTGCCATGCGTGGTGTTGGGGGAGATGATTCTTGGGGCGCAAAAGTTCATCCCCAATATGAGTTAGATGGAGAAGCGACTTATAGTCAGAAATTCCGCATTTCCATAAAGAAAGTTAGCTAAATCTTATTCGCTACGAAGAGCGTTGACTGGATCTTGCCTTGCTGCCGCTTTTGCCGGAATGATGCCTGCTATCATCGTCAGGAAAACGCTTATGGCAAGAATAATCACAGCCGTGTACCAATTCAAATTCGCAATCATGCCTAAGTTATAGGAAACACCAATCGTTAGATTCAAAATGATTTCGATTAAATATGTAACGATTAGCCCAAATAAGCCCGAGAAGGCCCCTATAATCAAGGTTTCGGCGTTAAACAAATGAGAAACGTCTTTCTTTCTGCCGCCCAAAGAACGTATAACACCAATTTCTTTTACACGTTCCATAACCGAAACATAAGTAATAATTCCAATCATGACCGTTGAAACGACCAACGATAACGAGGTGAAGCAGACAAGAGCTATCGTTACGATATTAACAACGCCATTGATTAAAGAAATGATTACAGCGATATTATCCGTGTACTTAGTTTCGCTTCGATCATCTTTTACTAAAGTTTTGCCAGTTGAAAGGGTTACGTTCTCTTCAGCATTCCACTTATCCAAATAGTCTGTGACGAGATATTTGTCCTTAAAAGAATTCGGATATATTTTTATCGTTCCAGGAATCTCATTTCCTCCAACATCACGCAACGACAAGGTGGCAGTTTTGCTTAATCCAAGCGAAGAGGAACCACCGCCACTTATCATGCTTAAGATTCCCGAAAGCGAATTTGAAGAACCGACAAGCGCCGTGCCTTCGTATTCTTCGAACGTCGAGGAGCCAACACCATCAGGAAATTGAACGTCATAAGTAAATCCGATGCCGGAAACAAAACCATGGCCAGAATAAGTTATGACTGCCGAAGTGAAGCCGGTGGCATCTTTATTGCTCTCAAGATAAGCCTTAATGAATTTCGCAACGGATGAATTTATGTTCTCTTCAACATATTTACGAGCAAACGCCTCTGTGTAGTAAAGCCCAGAAGACATGCAGCCATATTGAGTTCCTTCTTTTGGAGCGAGTATGCCGACTATTTTCATTTTTGTCCCGTTCTTTAAATCACCTTTGTCGCAAAAAGAATAGCTATAGGCTTGAGCGGTTAAAGGATTCATTGTAGATGAAGAGGAATTATATGCCTCGTTATAATTAAAAATAAAATCATTTGGATAATACGTGTATTCTTTGCCAAGCAAATCATCAACCTTGAAAGATTGTTGCTTTTCCCATAAATCCATGTCCATTTTGTCTTTTTGATCTGAGTAATAATAGATGGCGTTAGCAAATTCATCCTGCCCATAATAGCCAAGGAGCGTGAGAACAAATTCCGTAATCTCATTATTGTGATTTAAGACTAATACCATCTCGTCTTCAGCGGTCGCGTATTTTCCAGAGACGACATCATATTGAGAAAGAACGTATTCTTTATTTGGCAAACATTGATTCAAAGCGTCCGTATAACTATCAACCATTGAGGAATAGGCTTTATAATCGCCGTTGTTGATATTTTCTAAGATCGTGGAGCAAACGGCTGTGATGCCAGTTATTGAATATTTATTGTTTTTAAGCTCTTCATCCGTATAATCGCTTAAATGGATATCCGAATGCGTATATAGATTGTTTTTAAGGTTTATGCCGTAGTCAAAACCCAAGGCGGCATAATATTTATCGGGCATATCTTTAATGAATTGAACATAATCTTCACTAATATCGTTCTTGAGCATGGCCGAATTCATGCTAGAACTCGAGTTTATAAGTGTCTCCGTGACAAATTGAACGTCGATTTTTCCATCTTTCCAAGAATGGGCTACGGCATTTGCTTGTTGCCCCGTGGTTGTGGAAGAAAGGATTGAAGAAAAATCAAATGACGATTCCGAAACAGTTACAGGATAGCCAGAAAGCATATCATCTTGCATCGATGCAATATACCCAGTAACACCCTGAGAAACGGCGAGAACAGCCGAAACGCCGACGATTCCAATTGATGAAGCAACTATGATTAAAGCCGTTCTTTTGGATTTAGACCAGAGGTTCTTGGCGGAAAGCTTAAAAGCTGTCCACCACGACATTTTCGCTTTTTCTTTTTCCTTGTCTATTTTAGAAACGTTTACGCGTTCTTTCTCTTCCTCTTCAAACGAATACGGATTGGTGTCTCCGACAACGTTTCCATCAAGCAAATTGATTATTCTTGTTGAATAACGTTTGGCCAATTCAGGATTATGGGTAACCATGATGACCAATTTTTCTTTTGAAATCTCTTTGATCAAATCCATGATTTGAATCGATGTGAGAGAATCCAAAGCTCCCGTTGGTTCATCAGCAAGCAAAATGTCAGGCTTATTAACCAAAGCTCTCGCGATTGCCACTCTTTGGCATTGCCCGCCAGAAAGTTCGTTGGGCTTTTTGGTGTACATGCCTTTTAATCCAACACGGTCCAAGGCGTCTTTTGCCATTTTAACACGTTCTTCTTTTGATAAGCCCGCTATAGTTAACGCCAATTCGACGTTTTCTAAAATATTTTCATGAGGAATTAAATTATAAGATTGAAAGACGAATCCTATTTTGTGATTACGATAAACATCCCAATCGTGGTCTTTGAATTCTTTTGTGGATCTTCCATCGATTATCAAATCGCCGCTCGTGTAATGATCGAGGCCGCCGATAATATTTAAAGTTGTCGTTTTTCCGCACCCTGATGGTCCAAGGATGGAAACAAACTCATTCTTTCTAAAAGCAAGCGTGACGTTTTTGAGTGCCTCAACTTTCATATCCTTTGTTTGATATACTTTTGTGATTTTATCGAGTTTCAGCATTTATCCTTCCTCCTTCATCCAATTACAAAGTGTATATTCCAAAAAATAAAAATAAAACAATTATCGCTTCTTTTGAAAGCCCTTTCTTTCGTATATCGACAAGAGGTTAAATCCAGTCTTTGTTTATCAACGTAACATTGATGGTTTTCTTTCGTTCTTATAGACGCATTTGTCATCTTGAAAAAATCAAAAAATGACTGCCTTTCTTTTTGTTTTTTTGCAGCCATTTGTTTCTTCTCAAATGAAGTACGTGATTAAATTTTCCCGTTTTGATTGGTTTATAGTAGAACTTCGTCTTTGAATGGAATGCTATCGATAGCGCCAAGTCTCGTCACGCCAATAGAAGAAGCTTTTGAAGCAATCATCATGGAATTTCTTTCACTTTCTCCATTTGCCAAAGAAGCAAGGAAATATCCAATAAACGTATCTCCGGCAGCGACTGTATCCACCGCTTTGGTTTTATAGGCATCGACATGTATTTCTTCGCTTGAGGTATATAACGTAGAGCCTTCTTCTCCCAACGTGACTAGAAGATGCTTAACTCCATGAGATAATAGATAAGAAACAGCTTTGTTTCTATCAGAACATCCCGAGGAAGTAAGAATCTCTTTTTCGTTAGGAATTAAATAATCGATTTTTTCTAAAACCTCTTTCTTTAATAAATACGCTGGCGCAGGATTGAACACGCATTTTTTATGCAGAGAATAAGCGATATCAATGATTCTCTCTGTTATATCTAGAGATAGCTCCGCTTGTAAAAGAACGAAATCCGTTTCTTCTATCAAAGGCAAAATCTTTGGAAGGTCTTGCTCGTTTAAGGCGTAATTTGCCCCATGATTAAGAACGATGAAATTTTGAGAATATTTGTTTACCAATATCGTTGCGCTTCCAGTAAGTGTGTTCTTTACGAAAAGATAATTATTCAAAGAGTCTTTTCTAATTGTCTCTTTAATAATTTCAGCTTCTGAATCCGTGCCAACAGCCGTAACGAAAGTAACGTCCGCTCCGGCTCTTTTTAGAGCGATTGCTTGATTAAGCCCTTTTCCTCCAGGACACACTTTCTTACTTAAACCGTTGATTGTTTCTCCTGGCGAAGGAAAAGCATCAACATAGTTCGTCGTGTCGACGTTGTTGCTTCCAATTACTAAAACTTTCATGATCAATGAATCCTTTTGGAGCTAAGATCGTCGAAAAGATGGATTTTATCAATGTCAAATACAACCGAAATGGAATCGCCATTCTTTGCATCGGTCTTGGAGGGAACTTTGGCAATTAGCTCCTTGCCGGCAAACTCGAAATGAACGTAATATTCGTTTCCAAGAAGTTCGGCTACTCCTATTTTTGTCTCAATCGGGGAGGAAACCTTTGCTTTGGCCTCGATGAATTCCTGGTGATAGATATCCTCAGGACGAACACCGGCCTTGAGCGTTTTCTCGCCTTTTTGCTTTGCTTGATATTGAGAAATTAGTTCTTCGTTAGAGGAAATGACTTTTTGGATATAGTCCACACGATTCTTTTTCTCTTTCGCTTTATCTTCCTCGCTATAAGAGGAGAGCTCTTCTTTTAAAGAAAGGTTATTTGCATTCAAGCTATCTATCTCTTTTTGATAGAAATCGTTGCATTCTTTTTCTAAATCGAAATTGAGTTTGACGCTATAGCCGTTTTCAAAAGTGATTTTATTCTGATTGCAGCTTACGTCTAGTATGTTCATCGCTGGAGAACCGATGAAAACGGCGACGAAGATATTGGCTGGGTAATTGTAGATTTCTTTTGGCGTTCCGATTTGCTGAACGTGTCCATCTTTCATTACGACGATTCTAGAAGCCATAGTCATTGCTTCGGTTTGATCGTGAGTGA
>CAVGNL010000006.1:4747-5674 GCA_963630455.1 Prevotella sp. CAG:755 | reverse complement strand
CGAAGTTTTTGATATCATTTGCCACTTCATCGCCGATTCCATTGAATCTTGTCTCGAATCTCTCGAGATAAGTCTCAAATTCATCATATCGATAGATTTTTGATTTACGGTAATCGCTGTTGAAATTGCCATCGATCAAACTGGATAAACTATAATAATTATTGTTTGCGCAAGGCTTGATAATTTCATAAACTTCTTCAAACTCTTTGAGAGAAGCGCTTTCTATTTCTACGCCTAAGACCGTGTTAATCATGTCATCGGCTTCCAACAGATTATATTTCTCATACACCCGGTCAGGGACTGCTGACTTACTCATTTTCAATCTTTCGGCTCTCTCTTTCAAAAGTTTAAAAGATGAGGCATCGAATTGATTTCTGTTAGCTGGAAAAGCAAGAATATCCCTAAAAAGAGTTTGGAGAGCGCTTTCATTGTTCAAAAAAGGAGAGCGCGCATTGGATTTCTCAAGAATGTTATTGACGTTATTTTTGATTTCATCTGGCAAAAGCCAGTAGACTTCATCTAAATACGAAAGCTCTTCAACGTTATTGGTGTCGGAGAAGCTCTCCTCTAAATAAATCTTAGCATATAACGATAAATAAACCATTTCTAAGAAATTTGAATAATACTGATATTCCTTATCGTTACATAAAGAGTTATTGAATGAATATAGAACAAGAGATATGGATTTTTTAACATCCTCAAACAATGTCTCAATCGTTTTTGTGATGCCAACGCTTTTTTCTTCAAAGACATCAAAAGGAATTTCAAAAACTTTTTTAACGTTTTCGAGAGTGGCATTTTCGATTTCGTCTTTTGAATAGACGCGATCATTCAAAGCGTCGTTATCCAATTGAGACAAGAAAGACGTTTTGATTTCATCGGTGGGCAAAACAACAAGGAAACTGATGTTGGAAAAAATTTCTTTAG
>CAVGNL010000006.1:4225-4737 GCA_963630455.1 Prevotella sp. CAG:755 | reverse complement strand
CAATCGAACCGACTTGAAAATTGATTTTTTCTTCTTTTTCGATGGAAAGATACTTCAAATTCTTCATTGACCCAAGCATCAATCCGCCTTTTTGAACCTCTTTCAAGGATGAATCGCTTGGTATAAGGAAAGCGGAAATGTTTTTGCAACCATAGAAGGCATATCGGGAAATGCTTTCTACTCGCTTATCAAGAGTTAAGGTTGTTACTTTGTAATCCTGCGGGCAAGCAAAAAGAGTCGAATAATCTTTGGAATAAACGATTCCTTCTTTCGAAACATATTTTTTATTGCCGTCTTTGACGTCTATTTTTTCTCCAGAATACCCCTTAAAGGCTTCAAGAGAAAAACTCGTAAGAGTTGATGGCAAGCATAAGTCAAACGAACAATTGACGAAAGCTTTTTTGCCTATATAGGCAAGGCCTTCGTTTAATTTTAACTCATTCAAAGAAACGGAGTCCCCGAAAGCGGCAAAAGCCCCGTCGGAAATACTTTGGACTTCTGAAGGAAGGCTG
>CAVGNL010000006.1:0-4215 GCA_963630455.1 Prevotella sp. CAG:755 | reverse complement strand
GAAAGAAGTCTCATCGTTTTTATAGCAATAACGAATCAGCTTCTTTTTATCTTTCGAATACAAATTGCCTTCTTCTGTCGAATAATTTTTATTGTCATCATCAACTTTTATCTCTTCAAGGGAAGTCATGTTTTCAAAAGCCCCTGAGCCAATGATGGAAACGCTGGAAGGAAGATAAACGGAAAGCAAATCGTTGCAATAAGCGAACGCTTCATCTCTAATTTCTTCCAAGCCGTTAGGGAAAGAGAAAGAATAAAGGAGGGGATTGCCCAAAAACGATTGTTCGCCAATGATTTTTATCCTTGAATCTTCTTCAAATTCAACTTTAGTTAATTTTTCACAATACTGAAAGGCCCCATTGCCGATTTTGACTAGTTCTCGATTCAAAAGAAGCTCACCAGAAAGACCACTCGAGGCAAAAGCGTTGCTGCCGATGTATTTTAAGGATGAAGGAAAGGAAATACTGGTCAACGAAGAAAGATTTTGAAAAGCATTGTCGCCGATTCTTTCAATATTTGAATCATCCCCGAAGTTAATTGTCTCAAAAGATAAATACGAAGCATAATCAGTATATTCGTATTCGCCATAAACGTTGCATTCATAATTAACAAGGAAATTAGAGCCGATTTCAGTTATTGGATATCCCTTGATGGTTGCTGGTATTTCTAATTCATATTGAAATGAAAGAAGGCCTATATTATCAAAATTAAGCGAATTCAAAGAGACAGTTTTTTTCTCTTTGTTTATCGTATAAGTGAAAAATTCATCATGGTTTTTATCGTAGCCGGCATATAAAGTAACATCTTGATTCCCTTGAAATTCCTCATCAAGTGAATAAAGGGCTCTTTCTAGACATTCTCTATCATAATACCAACCTGAAAAAGTTTCGTTTTCTTCGCCTTCCTTTGAAAGAGGGATATAGTTAGTAATGCTCACGCGATTGTTGTATAAAGGCAATTTCACAGAGCTTTCATCATTTAACGTCCCTCCGTTAAAATCCAAAGTCAGATAAAAACGTTTTACTTCATATTCGAATTTAAAAGTCTTATTTTCATAAGTGACGCTTATATGGTGAATGCCAACAGTTTCAGTGTCGCCACCTTCTATTTTCAAACGGCTATCAAGTCCATTGATTTTGAAGGTTTTGTCGTTTGTTTTAATGACAAAATCGGTATTCCCGAAATCGATTATAACGCCGACCCCATAAACTTTCTCAAATGGATCCTCGATTTCAAAATCGCCTTCCATTTTTGAAGAGGGGATGCCATTATCATCGGAACACGAAGAAAGATAGAGTCCGCTAGGAATGATTGTCGCCAAAGAAAGAATAAAAAGGATTCTATTTTTTGCTTTCATCGTCGTTCCTCCTCTAAATAAGTACGAAAAGAATTTAAACAAGAAAATGATGAGCCAATCGAAAGGAAAGAAAATTCTCCTCCTTTGATGAAAGAAGAAGGCAAGGCAAGATAGTAGACTCTATCATCATCTATTTCGTTGTTGTTGCTTAAAATATATTTTTTATTTGCCGCATCTTTTAAAATTGAAGCTCCGTTAAGAAAAAATTGAGAGGATGAAAGCAATTCGTTTTCTTTGATATCAAGAGTAACATTATTTGATTTTTTAAAAAACGACTGCAAATCCGCATCCCTTTCGTCAATGATTTCATTTTTGTCGAGGCTTTCCAAAAAATCCAGAATATTCTTTAGCTCTGAGCCTTTAATTGACACATTCGTGCAAAAAACGCTTTCGTCAAAAATCGTTTCCAATTCATATTCGTATATCATTGAATTGTATATTGGTTGGGTAAGAAAATTGCGATTGAGAATAAGGATATCAAGATTTTTATTTGCTTTAATTCCGGAAGAGACAACTCGCAAAGTTTTATTGATGTCTTCTTTAGTTTCGCCACTGATTTCTGATAGAGAAGGAAGCGTGAAATAATGGGTATTATAATCCAATTTTGTTTCGTTGTTGTAATCAAGATCGTCAATAACGTTGGAAACGCTTATTTTATCAAGAGCATATTCCTCAAAAGAGGAAACAGAGGAAAGGAATGTCGAATATAGTCTGTCAATAAGGAAAACTCTTCCTTGGGATATGGAATCGACGATATTTTTGTTATAATCGTTAGCGAAAGAAAGCAAATTTTTGTCGGTATATGAAAAACAATTCGTTTTCGTGTTCCCGTCCAAATCGGTTAATAAATACGTCTGACCTTCAGGGCTTGAATAAAAAGCGAGGAATTTATCAATCAGCGAACGAGTCACTCCTTTATAGGAATTTTTAAGGGCTGAAACGTAAGAATCCGAATATGAACATGCCCAGCCATTGGTCGCCTTTCTACCGAAAAGCGGCAGAAAAGCGTAATTGAAAGAGCAATCATATTCTTGATAATAAGTTTCAAAAGGGAAATCGGGGCTGATAGACATTATGGCGGTTTTAGAATTAAAAAAATCTTCGATTCCATCAGAAAAATCAATGTTTTTGTTAAAGAAGGATGAAACAGTTAAATTGTATAAACCACCTAAGGATTTAGAGAAAGACTCAAGATGCGAAGAAGAAGCCAACTGCGTTTTTCCGTTTACGAATTCATCGAAAGTCGTTTGTCCATTAACGGTAGCGAAAAAAGAGGGCACGCAAGCTTGCATGAAAGCGTCCAAATAATATTCATTATTCGAAAAGGAAGAAACAAACGGAATAACGTAACCTTTGATCGAATTGGAAAAATCAATCAAATCGTCAATCGTATCTGGGATCGTCATGTTATATTTCTCAACGAGATCTAAGTTAATGCAATAGCAATAAACAGAGCCAGGAGATGGCAAGCAATAAATATTGCCATCGCTGTTTTTTATGAAATTCTTAATGTAACTCGAATAATTATTGATTTCTTCGCTTTGCGTTAAATCAAGTAATGAATCGCTAATGCTGTCAACCGCCGTTAAATCATCGAACAAAAAGATATCGGCATCGATCTTTTGATGCGAGGATTTATATTTAAGGGAAGATGAATCGTAAACGCTTACCTCTATTTTTATCTCTTCGTTATTTTTGGCAAACTCTTTTAGAAATGGTGCGGATTTCCTTAAAATGGTTTCATTTGTGGCGATTCGCAAAACCTTTTCTTCAGGCGGTGTTTCATCTCCTTTGCAAGAAGAAAGAAAAAGGCCAATAGCAAAAACTGCAAATATTTTTCTTTTTGCTTTTCTCTCACTGATTTCACGAAAATTCATAACTAAAAGTCATTCTAACATTTTTATTCAAGAGAAAAAACATTTAATTTTCGATGCACTCTATTTCTAGCAAACGATTTCCTTTATAAGGAATTCTTGACCCCCAATCATCTCTTTGTCTCTTGATCCACATTTGGGACATCTTCCTTTTTGAGCCATGACGTTATAAAGAGAATGGCATTCTGAACAAATAGCCTCAGCTTTAGTTTGAATTATTTTTAGCTCGCAATTGGAAAAGAGAGGGTTTTCCTTGGTAATTATTGGAAAATAGTCCAAGAAAAAACTATTTATATAGCCACTTGCTTCGCCTATTTGAAAAGTGACTACTTTGATATGATCAACGTCGTTTTCCTTGGCTATTTTTTCAATTTCCTCGATGGCTTTGCTTAAAACCCCTATTTCATGCATTATTTATTAAGGTCCTTCTTGCCTTTGAATGGCTTAGCGATGCTTCGACCGACTCTCGCTACTTCTTCTTTAAGCACCGCTCCAACTAAATGTTCATAATCAGGGCCCCATTTTGGCTTATCTAGGGCAAACATGTGGATGGCGTCGAATTTGCAACGCGTCGTGCAAAGACCACATCCGATACATATTCCGCTATCAACAATCGCTCTTCCGCAAGAAAGGCAACGCGATGTTTCTTTCTTAACTTCTTCCTCGGTGAAAGGAAGACGCGGATCGTGAATGGAATTCATCTTATTTTTATCGAGATTAACATACTGACGCGGAGTTTTATCGTACTCTTCGATCGGCGCTAATCTATCTTTATCAATGGCAACGTAATTGTCGCGCTTAACACGTCCAAGAGTAAGGGAATGCCCTTCATGAACGTAGCGATGAAGAGAATCAGCGGCTTCTTTTCCCGCTGCGATTGCATCAATCGCAAAACGTGGTCCTGAATAAACGTCACCGCCAGCAAAAACATCTTTTTCGCCTGTTTGATACGTCCAAGAATCGGCCACTATGAAGTTGCCTCTTC
>CAVGNL010000005.1:3289-4497 GCA_963630455.1 Prevotella sp. CAG:755 | reverse complement strand
AAAGACTGGTTTTTATGCCGTTTCTTCTTGTGTGGATGACAATACTGTCGCCTATTTTTCAAAAGAGGACCCCAATTTTCTTAAAGGTTTAGAATCTTCAGCTTCTTTGCCGCCATATTCAAAACCAATAATGATTAACGGCAAAGGATATGTTGACGGAGGCATTTTGGAAGCCGTTCCTTTTGAAAAACCCTTAAACGATAATGTCGAAAAAATCGTTGTAATCGCAACAAGAGAGAAGGGCTATAGGAAAAAAGCACCCCATAAAGCAATCAAGTCTTTATACAAAAAGCAATATAGAAACAATCGCGCTTTTCAAAAGTCCTTGCTCGATAATTACAAATTGTATAACGAGCAGATGAATTTGATGGACAAATTAAACGAGGAAGGACGTATATTCGTTATTTATCCAAGCCTGCCTCCAACCGTAAAGGTTACGACTCAAAACAAAAAGAAACTTGATGAACTTTATTCGAATGCGGAAATAGATGCTAGACACATTTTGGATTCCCTAAAGAAATACCTTTCAAAGTAAAACTTTGATAGAATACGTCAGTATGAATAAAAACGACAAAAAAATAAACAGAAGCAAAAAGGGATTAATCGATTTAAATAAGACGAAGGTTTTTACTGTAACCAAAGAAACCTGTCTTTTGGATTTTCTCAAAGAAAAAATTCCCGGACAATCTCAGCATAATATTTGTCGTATCATCGCCAACCATCAAGTCGCCGTCGGCGGAGCCCCGGTCTCTCTTTTCAAATATAAGTTATATCCGGATGACGAGGTTATCGTTTCCTATACTCGCATCGCAAAACACCAAAGAAAAGATTTGCCGATCATTTATGAAGATAGCGATATTATCGCCATAAATAAGCCAAGCGGTTTGCTTTCAATCGCTTCCGACCGTGAAAAAGGAAGAACAGCATATCGTCTTATTAGCGATTACGTAACTCAAAAAGATCGCAACTCTAGAATCTTTGTCGTCCATCGTTTAGACGAAGACACGTCTGGTGTTTTGATTTTTGCTAAAAATTGGGAAACAAAAGAAGCGCTCCAAAACAATTGGCAAGACATCGTGAAAAAACGCGGCTATTATGCAATCGTTGAACCAAACGACATTCCCGAAAAAGGCCATTTAGAAAATTACCTTGCTACGGATGAGGTTACCTTTAACGTTTATGTTACGAAAGACAAGCGAAAAGGAAAG
>CAVGNL010000005.1:0-3279 GCA_963630455.1 Prevotella sp. CAG:755 | reverse complement strand
AGGAAAGCTTTGCATAACAGATTACAAAAAAATAACCGCTAACCAAAAATACGCATTGCTTGATGTAAATATTTCTACAGGAAGAAAGAACCAGATACGTGTTCAACTCGGGCATCAAGGATATTACATAATTGGCGATGATCGCTATGGGGATCCATCAAATCCCATCAAGCGTCTTGGCTTGCACGCTTATGAACTAGATTTCAGAAATCCTTTGAACAACAAAGAGTACAAATTAAATTGTCCAATCCCACCTGCTTTTAAAAAACTTATGGCTTCAAATGGCGATTTCGTTATGAAAGAAGATAAAAAACAACCAAAAGGACGAGCTTTAGGCAAAAATCAAAGCAGAACGCATAAAATGATTAAGGCAAGAAAACATGGAAAAGACAGCAAACGAAAATAAAAACGTTTCTTTGGCGGAGTTAAGAAAAGAAAAGTCCTCCTTTTCTTCCTGGGCACACAAACATTTGCCTTTCCTTTTTGATTACAAATCGCTTTTCTATTATGGAGTGATGGTATTCGTTTTGGGAATGCTTTGGTGCATTTATTCACTTATTACGAATCATTTCACGCAATTTTATCCATGGACTGATTACACTGGTCAATATGTCACATTCACTTATTCTTTTTGGGATACATGGCATAAATTTTTAAAGACAGGTGTGTTTGAGCTTTATGGAACAGACACTTATCTTGGAACTGATAATATAGGCTCTAATTCTTATTACGGATTATTCGACCCATTTCTTATAATTTGCTACATTCTTCCTCGATCCATCATTCCGCATACTTTTGTCATTGCAACCTTTTGTAAAGGGGTTGTTGGCGCTTTCGGAACGAGGGCCTTCCTTAAATATCTTGGTGTAAGCGAGGGCTCATCTCGAGTTGGTGGGCTTGCTTTCGCCTTCAATGGTTATTTAAATTTTATGGTCGGTTTCCCTTCCATCGTATCGGTTTGCGCGATGGTTCCTTGGGTGTTTTTGGGGATTGAGAAAGTAATCAAAGAAAAAAAGGTCATCGCTCTTTCTATATCCTTGGCCTTGCTTGGATTAATATCGTTTTTCTTCTTGGTCGTTGTCTGCATTTTTGGCGTCATATATGCAATTTGGAGATATCTTTGGACAATCAAGAATCGTGACTGGAAAGACAATTTGTTTGTTATTTTGCTTGGCATAATCTCCTTTGCATACGGAATCATGCTTTGTTCTTGGAGCTTATTCCCCTCTTTAAGGGAATCCTCGCTTTCGGGAAGAACGATTTCTATAGGCGCAGCATATTTGAATTCTCTTAAGACATCTATAAAAACTTTGGATTTTGGAACGCTTTTTTCTCGCTTGTTTGAACTTGTCGGTCAACATCCTGGTCGAGAATTACAAGGGTTAATTGGATTTTTCTATCCGACTTATGGCTATCTCGCCTTGCCGATTGCCAGCGGCATGAATTCTAATGGTGGTATTCAATATGATGCTTGGGTCGCTTCTCTTTTCTGCTATACTCCGATGGTAATCATGTTTTGGGTCGCTTTCGTTTCTTCAATCAGAAGAAAGAAGATTTCCCACATAATAGCCTTTATTTTGATTGGTTATTTGGTATTTACTGATTTTGCGTATTATTTTTTCTACGCTTTCACTGGCGATGGTTATGGAAGATGGTATATCGTTCTTGTTCCGATAATTATTTATTATGCGTGCCAGGAATTGGATCGATTAAAAGATGAACCAAAATGGGTGCCTATTTCAGGTGCTTCTTTATCGCTTTTCCTTGCAACTCTTACTTGGGTTCTTTGCGTCGTTGTTTTAAAAGACAAGACTTTTGAGACGTCTTTGACGACGTATTGGGTGACTAGATACAGCGTTCCTTCTGTTGTGAGCGGCCACTCAACTCTTTGGATAGTTTATTTCCAACTTGGTATGGATTTAGTGGTTTCCTTAATCATTCTTTTTGTGAAGAAAAAGGAATTATTGCTCAAGATATTAGGTGGAATTGTCATGGCAGAGACAATTCTTTGGGGAAACGCTTCTTTTGCCTATATGGGCACTTGGAACTATAACGGCTGGAATGGCGGAGTTGAGTATAGAAATACCGTGACAACGGCATTCTCGAAAATCAATTCTTTTGATGGCAACTCTTATTACAGAGCTTTTATTGAAGGAATGCCAGAAAACAACGCTCAAGAAGTGTTCGACTTTAATGGCACCAGCAATTTCCATTCTTTGTTTAATTACGATGTCAATCAGCTTGCCCTTTATTCTCATATGAATAGGCATGAATATTCTGGTCAAGCGTATGGGCAAACCTACTACAACAAATCTTGGTCAGCTTATTATGGCAATAAACGTATAGGCGCCGATGTTGCTTTTAACATCAAATATTATGGTGTCAAAAAAGAGGGATATGGCGCTTGGGAAAATTGCATCGTGAATGCAGACAATTCTAAGTATTTAAATTCGGATAACGTTCCTTGGGATTCCGAATTGATTTATGGCGATGAAAATAGCAAATTACGTTTCTATCGTTCTTCACTGGTTACAGAAAATAGTTTTGGGCACGCTGTTGACTTCATTTATAAAGAGAATCGCGATTCTGATTCTACGTATGAAGATGATTTTTATAAAGGGAACTTAGCTAGCAGTACAACATTTAATGAAATCAATCGTAATGAAGAGGTTTATACTTCCGGGGCAATCATTAAGGATGAGGATGCCTCTTCGCTTGTTGCTGAGGGATTCAATATTTCTCCAGCGCCAAGCAAACACACGATTCTAAAATCGGTTTCTCTTAAAAAGAAGATATATCGACATGCTGATACTAATTACTTAGGATATTCATCAACCGACAAAAAGACATATGGGGTCACTTATTTCTTGGATCACTACGATTCCATTCGCAATACTGGCAGCAATTATGTGCCTGATTTTGAAACGGTCGTATTCACTCCAAACAATGGCTCAACCTATTTCAATGACGATCCTAATGGAGCTTATATTTCTTTGATGTTTAACGTTTCCTCTTCGTCTACTTACAAGACTCGTATCTATCTTATTGGCGATTATATCGATGAAAGTGGCATCACTCATGAAAATCAACTTCTTTCTTACGACTACAATACTTTAACCGCTTATTCTTCTAGGAGGATAGGCGGAGCAACCTCTGCTGATGTATTTGGCTTCTATCCAAAAGGCAAGGTCAAATATATTTGCTTAAACGCAAAGCCAAGCGATTTCAATAATTCCGGCGTCAATGATGAGGCTGCTTCAATTCCGTCTACTTATGGCG
>CAVGNL010000004.1:0-3039 GCA_963630455.1 Prevotella sp. CAG:755 | reverse complement strand
AATCAGAACTGATGCGTTCATGAACACCGACAAATGGAATGAGGATGATATTGAGGTTCTTTTCAAAACCGCAAAAGAAGCCGGTTTCAACATCGTAGAAGTTCCTTTAGAATGGGCGGATATCGAAATTGAAAAAGATGTCTTCGATTTCTACTACGTTTTTAAGGTTCTTGAATACGCCAGAAAATACGATCTTAAAATTGAGTTTTTATGGTTTGGAACGAATATGTGCGGAGACACCCATTCGTATACTGTTCCCGATTATATTCTTAGAGATGGCAAGACTTATCCAAAATTCGATGCTCCACGCACTGGTGAATTCTGGTCTTATTACGGCATCATGTGGTACTTAGATTTTTCCAATGAGCAACTTTTAGAAAGAGAGGGGAATGCTCTTGATAAAATCCTTGATTATATTTACGAATACGATTCAACTCATGGAGCTAAAAAATCCGTGATATCTTTCCAAGTCCATAATGAAGCAGATATTTTTGCCCGTTGGAGGATCTTTACGACTGGAAAAGAAGTCATCGATCCAAAGACAGGTGTGAAATTCGAGAAAAAAGACGCGTTCAAACATGTGACCGACGCTCTTGATTATCTTGGCAAAAGGATCAAGTCCCATAAATACAAAATCATAACCAGAACGAATATTGCCACAGGCACTAAAGGTGATACTGATGGGGAATATAGCGGAATTTACGACAAGAACGGCGATATCGTTGAAATTCGTTCTTTCATTCAAGATTTCTACGCCCTCGAAGGAATCGATATGGTCGGTGATGATTGTTATAACGCCACCTTAAAAGACGTCAAAGGCATCGAGAAAATGTATCGAGAAAAACTCGATGGCAATTTCTCTCATATCGCTGAGAATGATGGCAATTATGCCAACACGTCTTCGCTCTTATTGACCAGCGCAGTCATGAAATCTGGCTATCTTGTCTATGAGCTTGCGACCTCCCCGTTCTTCAAGAAAAACAACTCCAGCGATATTGACCAAGGCATTTATAAAGTCAATGCCGACAAAACGTTGACTCCAAAAACTCACGCTTCTTCTATTAAGCAGGCTTTAGAGGGGCTGAGAGCTTGCTCTAGCCCATTGAATCTTGCAAAATACGGCAACGTATTGGGCTTTAACTTGAACAATGACTCGCCTCAAACTTCTTTGACTCAAACCATTCAGAGCGAGAATGTCAAAGTTAATTTTGAGACGACAAAAGGCGCTAGTGGATATGTTGTCGACTATGATGATAGTTTATACGCTTACTTTTTTAACGACGCTTCGTTAAGCTTCGAAAACGTTTCTATCACTGAAGCGTCAAGCGGAAGCTTATCTGATTTGACTTTCACCGTTCAAGACTCTCTATCTCTCAACACGAAATACAATCTTTCAGCCAACACCTTGTATAAATTCGATTACGCAAGCAAAACAAACGATCTTGTTTCTACGGCATTTGAATGCATCGGAGGAAATTTATGAAAAAGAAAAACCAATTGCTTCTGCTTTCGTTTCTTCCTCTCATGTTGAGCTCTTGCGGAGGAGAAGAAACTTGCAAACCAGCGACTTGCGAAGGCGCTAAGGAAGATATTTCCTTCGTCAATTTAGAAAAAGGATACGTCCCTTACACGATTTCTTCCGGCGATACAAGCAAGGCTCATCTTCTGAAAAACGATGGGACTCCAGTCCTAAACCTCTCTACTCTTTTAAGAACTGATCTTCTTCTTAATGCGGACTTCATGAAAGCCAGTGAAATGGAAGATTATTTTGCTCTCGCTAAAGAAACGGGCTTCAATACGATGGATTTAGTCGTCACTTGGCGTGAAATCGAACCAAAAAAGAACGACTATGTTTTTGATGACATTGACGTTTATTTGAATTTTGCCAAACAATATAATCTCAAACTCAATCTTGTTTGGTATGGTTCTATCACCGATGGAGAAACGCATGGCGCAAACCTTCCAAAATACATTCTTAACAACAAAGAGACATATCCTCTTTTGTTAGATTTGTTCGATGGCGGTGTGTTTGGACGCTACGAGATTCTTGATTGGTCTTCATCAAATCTACTTTCTCGTGAACAAAAAGCGATTTATTCCCTTTGCAACCACATTTACGATTGGAGCGAGAAAGAAACCATAAAAGACCCTGTGATGATGATTCAGCTAGGGCAAGGGGTTGACCGTTTTTACAAATGGAGAATCTCTCAATATGGAGTACCAGGGAAAGAAAGCGATCTCATGACTCAAGAAGAAGCTGAAACTCTTACAAACGGTTATCTTAACGAAATGGGAAAAGCTGTGAAATATTCCAATTATAAAGCTATAACGAGAACGGAATTCTGCGAGCAAAGTGGCGTATTGAATTTCGTACGTAACGCCAAAAACAATGAATTCGTGGATTTGGTCTCTCCGACTTATCTTCATGATGTTAACGCAATGAGAAACGGCATCAAATCTTTCACCGATGAATTTGAAGATATGCCTGTGATCAATGCGGAAAATTGGGCAAACGACATTAACTATAAGGCAACGCTTGCAAATATTTCTTTAGGTGCAACGGGATATACGGGATATCAGTTATCTGGCCCTGTTTATTATCCTGAACTCCCTAATGGCGCTCTTTATGGGCGTTATAACAAAGACGGAGCAACCCTGGAAGAGAAATTCTCACCAAAAGGAACGCGTGTAAGCGATACGAAATCAGTTCTCCAAGCTCTCAACAACGTTTTTGTGGCAGCTAGTGAAACCAAGCGTCCTAATTTTGCTTCATTTGGATACGACAATCGCATCAAAGAAGGAAATAACCAAAAAATTTATTTGAACAAAGGAATCTTAGTCGATTACGACAAGCCTTTGGATTCCATAGCCTTTGCGATTTCTCACGAAAACTATATCTACGCCTATTCCAAAGAGGATGCGAATATGGTTTTCTCTAATTGCACTCTTATAAGTGGTCAAGAAGGCAAATTCAACGAATCTGGCAAATACAAAACAAGCTCATAAGAGGCATGGGAATGCATCAGAACATAGTCATTG
>CAVGNL010000003.1:0-3865 GCA_963630455.1 Prevotella sp. CAG:755 | reverse complement strand
CTTCTTCTTTAAAAGAGCTTGCCCGTAATTTGAAAATTCCGGTTATCGCTCTTGCTCAAATCAATCGTGATGCCGATAAGAATGAAAACGGCGTGCCATCGATGGCTAATTTGAAAGATTCTGGATCCATAGAGCAGGATGCGGATATTATCATGCTTATGTATCGTAAGGATTATTACGATAATCAAGGCAAAAGATTTGTTAAGCCCCAATCCGCTTTTGAACAAAAAGCAGATGAACAAGTCGAAAAAGCAAAACAAATGGGAGGCAACAAAGATTCTGGCTCAGTAACAACGATTAGCGTGGCCAAGAACCGTAATGGCTCAACTGGAAAGGTTTCTTTAATGTTCTCTAAAGCCATACAGCATTTTGACAATTTCTCTTTGGAGGCTGAAGAAGAAGAAAGACGTCTTAATGGGGAGGAAGGCTATCATTCGCCTGATGATGAATGATTCGTTACGTAATCGCTTCCTCTTCCTCTAAGGGGAACGCAACTCTAATATATTCCGAAAACACCATCATACAGATTGATATGGGTGTTACTTTAAAAGCTTTAAACGCCGCCATAGCGTTGACTCCTTTTGAATCAAAAGACATCAAAGGGCTTTTAATCACCCATGAACATTCCGACCACATCAAAGGCCTCTCGCTTTCTACGTACAAAAAATTAATGATTCCTATATATTCAGGAAAAGGCACCATTCCTTATTCAAACAATGTAATCACGGAAGGCAATTCTTTTGAGATAGGTGATTTTACAATCATACCGTTAAAAACATCCCACGACGCAACTCATCCTTTAGGGTTTTTACTTATTAATGGCGATGAAAAAATGGTCTACATGACAGATACTGGATATATACCGGAAGAAGATTTGCCTTATATGAAAAACGCTAAGTATTATGTAATTGAATCTAATCATGATGTTAACATGCTTAAAAAGTCGGATAGGCCTTTCGAATTGGTAGAACGCATTTTATCTGATCATGGGCATCTATCAAATCTCGATTCAGCCAAATATATGTCTATTTTGATTGGTGAAAAAACCAAAGAAATAACTTTGGCTCATTTGTCTTTGGATTGCAACACACCAAAAAAAGCAATTCAAACATACACGAAGATTTTTAAAAAATCGAAAATCGATATTTCGAAATATCTCCTACGTTGTGCACCTGCTTTTGAACCGATTGCCGGAGGGGATGAATGAAAATTAGGATATTTACAATTGGAAAATTAAAAGAATCCTATTGGAAAGCAGCAGAAGCTGAATATTTAAAACGTCTATCTCCATATGCAAAGGTAGAGATAATCGAATGCCAGGATCTCCCAAGTAAGGAAAACGCTTCAAAGAAAGAAGAGGAAGAGATAAAAATCAAGGAAGGAAGGCAAGTGCTATCAAAACTGAAGCCTACCGATTTGCTTATTCTTTTAGATTTGGAGAAAGAAGAACCAACATCTCCCAACTTGGCAAATAAGTTATCTAAATGGATGGAAGTTGGAGGTAGCAACGTTAATTTCGTTATTGGCGGTTCTTTGGGCCTTTCTGATGAATTAAGAAAACGCGGTAACGACTCGCTTACTCTGTCTAAATTAACTTTCACTCATCAAATGACAAGAATTTTTCTTTTGGAAGCTCTCTATAGATCTTTTAAGATTATTAATCACGAACCATATCATAAGTAAAGAAAGGCTGGTTTAAAAATATATGAAATATCCTGAATTTGAAATGTTTGAACAATTCATCGACCCTAAAAACCCATATTGCAACGCCTATAAGACAAGCGACGGCCACATATTTTATGTTGAACCAGGCTTTTATTCAGGCATGCAAGGTTTTAAAGAGAAAAGAGGGGAGCGTTATCAAGATTTGCTTAATGGAATTTACGATGTCATATCAAAAAATGAAAAAGTGGTATTCACTTGGTCCTACGAGTCCCCTTTTATGGAAAAGGATGGCTTTATTTACCGTGAAATATCTGACATCTCCGATCCACTACAAATTTATGTGGAAGATAAGAGCCGTGGCAGTGATTACGGAGACTGATTTAAAAAGATAAAAGCAGCTATATTTTTAGCATTTTAAAAACCCGCAAATTAATGCGGGTTGAATGTTAGTGGAAATTAAGCTTGCGGTCTTAAGCTTCTCATTGACATCCAGGTAATTCTTAAGATGAACATCATTGGGAAAAGGAACATTGTCATTTGACTGAACATTGGTATGAATGAAAGCAATCCTAATACTGCAGGAGAGAATGATGCATAGTAGGCGATCTTTTGTGACTCCCAGAAAGTATAGATACGGAATGGATTGTTTTTGCCCCTTGTCATGATGAATACAAGCAAGCCCATGATCAAATTGAGACCGATGGCTATCGCAAACATGATGCCAGAATATTCCCAAGCAAGAATGATACGTGTTGAAGAATAGCCATTTTCAAGGAAATTTGACCATGCGTCGATGACCGTTTGGTCCCCGATCGGGGTAATTAAATCATGCAAATCCTTTCCTTCAAATGAAGAATGATTATATTTAACTTGGACAACCCCTTTTGTGCTTGACCCGCTAACGCCTTTAGCTATGTAAATGCTATCGTTTCCGATAACAATCATATTCACTGAATACGACGTTACGGTATGACCTAATTGATAATTTGGGTCATTGAGAACGTTTGATGTTTTACTTGTTGCATAAGAATAAGCGTTAGTTGCGCCGCTGTAATAGACAGCTAAGCCACAATACCATTTATCCTTGTCGTTTACTAATGAAGACAATCCAGTAGAAGACGATGAGGAAGAAGAATCTGTGCTATTGGTTTCTTCGGTCTTTTCGGTGATGCTTGTTGGAACTTGGTAATAATATCCCCAATAGTCTTTTTGATTCCCGCTCGGATCCTTGCAAACATTATCCCAGGCTGTTAAATCAACCGAAAGCATGCCAGATTTGATTTCCATCTTGACGTTCTTTGTTTCATCGTTGAATTTGACAAGTGAATTTTCAAGGTCATACTTGTACCCGCTTGTAAAAATAGATGACGCTTTGGTTGTGTATCGTCCGACTAAAGTTGGTATTGTTGCGATGACAGCGCTTAGAACAGCGATAATGACTGGCCAGTACCATTTATGTGTTCTGCCATCGACGCACGCATTGTTTGAAATAAGGGTTTTTAAGAAAAATTTGAGTTTGGTTAAGAATTTATTTTCTTTCTTTTGTTTTATTGGTTTTGCTTTTGCCATAATTAATCCTTTGATTAGCATTGAAACTTTACAACAAATAGGCAAATTATACAAAGAAAACCTATCTTATTGTCTCTTAGAGACAAGAAAATAGATGTAATTAATGAATTTCTTGCTTTATACTTGTTTTGCTCAAGATTTTTGAGCAATGGGGTCGTTCTGGTTTTGACGGGGGACCGATCTTGCCTGGACTGCAGTAGCGTGATGAGCTTAAACATCGAACAACAATAACTGACAACAGTTACCTTTTTGCGAATCGCGCAAACCGCGTTTCGTATGCTGCCGCTTAATTTAGTAACCTACGGGTTTCCTAGCAACGTCTAGGAGGAGCACACTCTCTGTTAGTTTCGCGTCTTACTAATGGGTAGGGTGTTAAATAAGACGATAAGCGCCGAACCTTGGTTGGAGAGAAGCGACGAAAACATTTACAACCTCGCTAATTGGACTTGGTTTTATCGTGCCGGTTAGTTAAATTCTGATAAAGCCTAAACTGTAGACGTTCTTGTGGGAGATTCTTCGGACAGGGGTTCAATTCCCCTCGACTCCACCAAATGGTAAGGAGACGAACTCCAGTTGTATAATAGGTATCTATTATATTCCTGGACACTTCGTTGTAAGGGCAAAGTTAGAT
>CAVGNL010000002.1:0-4966 GCA_963630455.1 Prevotella sp. CAG:755 | reverse complement strand
TTGGAAAGTCCTTTTATAGCTGATTATCTTTTTGCCGATCTATGGCACATGCCAGAGGATGGACTACCGATGTATTCAAAAATAGCCAAAACAGAGTGCAATCACCCTTCAACTAAATATGCGTATTGGATTGAAAAATCAATTTTAGCCCTGATTCGTAGGGGAATTTTGATTTTATTCGATGAAGAAATGCACGGCTCAACCGATGAATCGTATCTTGAAGAAAGTACGTTTTCCGATCATTTAATAAATCAATTGCATTTCATTCTGAAGGAAAAGGAAATCAATTCTCTTCAAGAATTAGATTCATTGCTTAGTTTTGATTGCCTAAAAGAAATATCGCTTAAAATTTCTTTTTGATTTTCTCTAGGCCATTTTATCGAATCGTTCTTTAGATGCGAAAAATTAAAAAATGGCTGAATCAGACAAACTCAGCCATAACGCTATCTTAATTGTTATTTATTTCTTCGCGGAAAGAGATTCTTTGGGCTCTTTTGGCAAAAAGTCAAAGTGGAAATTAACGATGCAGGATAAACACAGCAAAAGAAACATCAATCTTGAGGCGCCATATCCTATCCAATACTCGAAATCCCCTATTCCATTGCTTGAATTGAAATGCGAATAAGCGTTTAAAATCGAATAAGAATCCTTAGTCGCGGAAGCAAAGAAGAAGAACGCTCCGGAGACGATGAAACATGCCCAATAAGGCCAAAGATTATCACCATCAAGCGCTTTTTTGAAATAAAAATAGATTGTTCCTAACGTGCCAAGCATCGCTACGCAATAGAATATGCCCACAAGTATATTAACAGAGCCTAATTTGAAACAATAAGCGGCTCTTGTTATTTCGTAAGCCAAAACAGCAAGGCTTGAAGCTTCGACTAAAGCAATATGGCTAGCTTTTTTCCTCAATAGCAAATCAAGGCCGAAAGCGAGAAAAAAGACTAAGGCGATTCCAGAAAAAATTAACGCTATAGTGGTTGCGGAAGAATGCAAATACGCATCAACAGCTTCATTTTTTTCTAGATAAGCTAGTCTCCAGTTTTTGGCTGTAGGATCGCTTAAAGCAACGAAATAATTAATGAAAGGTATGACGCAAAGAAGGCACAAAAGCAAGGAAACGATCGCTACCCAAGGAAGATGTAATTTCTTTTTCATCCTTATTTGCCTCCTTTCTTAGAGTCGATTTCATCGACTCTCTTTTTATACTCTTTTTCTTCGCTATCCGAGCATAGAACGAAATGCCCAGGCAAAATCTCACGGAAAGTCGGTTTTTCTTTCGAATAGTCATGGGCTTTCGAAGGGTCGTAGACTTTACGCACACGATCATGTTCAGAGATTGGATCTGGCTTAGGGATGGCAGAAAGCAAAGCTTGTGTGTATGGGTGCAAAGGATGGGCGAATAATTCATCGCTTGTCGCAAGTTCAACCATATTGCCAAAATACATAACGGCGATACGATCGCAGAAATATTTGACGACCGATAAATCATGGGCGATGAAAAGCATCGTCAGTCCCATTTCCTGTTTAACATCATTCAAAAGATTAAGCACTTGAGCGCGAATCGAAACGTCCAAAGCCGAAATAGGCTCATCGCAGATAAGTATCTTTGGGTTCATAACCAAAGCGCGCGCAATGCCAATACGTTGTCTTTGTCCGCCTGAGAATTCATGGGGATAACGCGAAGCATATTCAGGAATCAAGCCGACACGTTCGAGAACTTGCACGACTTTATTCGCATTTTCCTTTCGATTATAGCTTCCTTGAATGTGAAGACCTTCGCAAATGATATCCTCAACGGTCATACGAGGATCGAGAGAATCAATAGGGTCTTGGAAAATCATTTGAATTTCTTGACGCAATTTTTTAGGCGAATGACGATTATCGTAATTAATTTGTTTGATTAATTGTTTTTGCTCAGCGACATGAATCTTTAAATCATTTTGAATTTTGTTTATTTGCTCGCTGTAGCGTTGCTGAATTTCATCTTTCACTCCAGGTGCATCACTGGCGTCCGAAAGCTCAATATGCATTTCCTCTTTGAGTTCGGCGATTTTTTCTTTTGCGTGAATTTTGCTCCACTTGATTTCCTTTTCGTTCCATCTAGAGCCACAAGCCACACGCACACCTTTATAATAAATCGATCCGCTAGTTGGTTTGTATAGGCCGATAATCGTACGACCAGTCGTTGTTTTTCCGCATCCAGATTCGCCAACCAAGCCAAAGCATTCGCCTTCTTTGACATCGAAAGAAACATCATGAACGGCCTTGGTTTTATAATCTCCGGAAGAGAAGAACTGCTTAAGGTGACGAACAGAGAGAATCGTTTTGCTTTCAGCTAAAGATTCATCGTAGGTAACACCTTTAGGGGCAAGAGCTTTTGGGTCCCAATTTGTTATGTTACTCATTCTTGTTCCCCTCCTTTTTCGTCTTGGCTTTCTTTAAATTGTTTTCGATACGCGTCGAAACGATTTTTGGCATTTCTACCTTCGGTGCACGCTCGTCTAAGAGCCAAGAGGCAGCATAATGAGTTGCGTTAATTTTAAACATCGGTGGTTCTTTTTTGAAATCAACGGCCATTGCATATTTAGAGCGCAAAGCGAAAGCATCGCCTTTAGGCGGGAAAAGCATATTAGGTGGCGTACCTGGAATGGCTTCTAGTTTTTCTTTGGAATCAACATCAGGGATGGAACTAAGCAAAGCCCAAGTATAAGGATGAGCTGGAGAATAGAAAACATCTTTGCTTGTACCGTATTCAACGATTTTTCCGGCATACATAACCGCAACACGGTCAGCCATATTGGCAACAACCCCTAAATCATGCGTTATGAAAATTACAGACATATGGTGAGTCTTTTTCAAATGATTTATGAGTTCAAGGATTTGAGCTTGAATCGTAACATCGAGTGCTGTCGTTGGTTCATCACAAATCAAAACGTCAGGTTCGGCCGTTAAAGCGATAGCAATTACGATACGTTGCCTCATGCCTCCGGAAAACTCAAAAGGATATTGGTTAAAACGGCGTTCCGGCTCAGGAATGCCGACTTCTTTCATAATGGAAAGAGCCCTTGCCTTGGCTTCTCTATGAGTGACACGAATTTCCGAAAGATAACGTCTATGTTCATATATCAAATCGTTATACGCGCCTGAAAAATCCTTAAAAAGTCTGGAGATGATTGGCTTTCTTTTTTCCTTGTGGCGAGCAACAATTTCCTTTTTCATCTCTTTGACGGCTTTTGAGGCTTTCTTTTTGGCGGCCTTCAAATCCATTTTGTCTTTTTTAAGGTCTTCTTTTAATTTCGAAAGAGAAGCGCTCTCTTCGATTTTAGCATCTTCGATTTTGCCTTTAAAAACTTCAATTTCCGAAAGTGGCTTTTTAGCTTTCTTCGCAGCTTTTATCTGCTTTTTTAAATCATTTATCGAATCGTTAGCTTTTTGTTTCGTCAATTCTAAAAGTCGAAGATCGTTTTTATAAGCGATGAATTCATCATTGATAAGAGAATCATATTTGCGTTTCAAGTGATTGCCCTGAATAATCATGACCTCGGTCATTTGCTTACCGATTTTCATAATTGGATTCAAGGATGAAAGAGGGTCTTGGAAAATCATTCCGATTTTCGTTCCGCGAATACGATGGAATTCATCTTCAGAGATCTTGGTTAAATCCTCGCCTTGATAAATTACTTCGCCAGAATCAATACGTGCGCTTTTTGGAAGAATGCCCATGATTGTTTTGTTGGTAACGGATTTACCCGAGCCAGACTCTCCAACAATGCAAAGAGTCTCTTCTTTATAAAGGTCAAAAGCAACTCCACGAACAGCTTGAACCTTGCCATCATCCGTTTTAAATGAAACTCTTAAGTTGCGAACCGAAAGAACAGTTTCACGGTTCTTAGCGTCTCCGCCCGTTTCGAAAGGATAGTTAATAGTTTTGTAAGCCATAATTATTCATCCGCTCCTTTCAAAGATGGGTTAAAGGCATCACGTAAGCCATTCCCGAAGAGGTTAAAGGCAATCATTATCAAAACCATGACAAGTGATGCGCTGACAATCATATAAGGGTAATTTGTTAAATCGTTTTGAGCGTCAGACAAAGTAATGCCGAAGCTCGTTATGCCTGATTCATATTGAAGCAATCCAGGTAGGAGATAAGCTACGTTTGCTTCCGTAAAAATAACGGAAGGAACCATAAGAATAGCTCCTGTGACGATTGTACCGACACCATTAGGAAGAATGTGTTTGAAAATCAAACGAGCGTCCGAGGCTCCAAGCGTTCTAGAGGCCAAAACATATTCTCTGCCTTTATAACGATAGAATTGCGAACGCGTGGTTCCGGAAACACCCATCCAACCAGTAAGGCAAAGAGCGATAAGCAATGTCCAGAAACTCGAGCCCCACTTCAAAACGATGATAGTCATAAGGACAATCCAAGGCATACCCCCAAGGATTTCCGTAAAACGTTCCATGATAATATCTGTCCATCCGCCGAAATAGCCAGATACAGAGCCCCATAAAAGACCAATTAGGATATTTATTGAAGCACTAAGAAGACCTAATCCAAGAGATGTTAGTAAGCCAGAAAAGACAAGTTTGAAGAAATCCAAACCATTTTGGTTAGTGCCAAAAATAAATTTAGGCATTGCGCATTTTCCAAGTCGTCCTTGATCGTAATAATAACGATACATGGACACTTTGGCGGTGACTTCTTTACGAACGGTCGTCGCACCCATTGTCTTTGTTTCAACCCAAGTTTCCGTAAGGATTTCTCTGATTGGTGAATAAGTATCGTTTAAGATCTCATATCTTGAAGCGTCGACGGTTTTGTTATTCACCCCTTTGCCGGTAAATTCAAAATTCAAATAACCTTTATTTATATAAGATTCAAGTTGAAGAGAGGATATCGTCATCGTTTTGATGCCGTATACGCCCTGATAATAATCATATCTAAATGAGCCCGTGCTAACGG
>CAVGNL010000001.1:0-4821 GCA_963630455.1 Prevotella sp. CAG:755 | reverse complement strand
CTCCATACCCGGAGCTAGCAAAGTCTTTAAAGGGTCATTAGTAACGTACTCAAACGAATCAAAAATCAAACTCGATTCCGTTCCGCGAGAAACGATTAGAAGGTATGGAGTGGTTTCGAAAGAAGTCGCTGATTCGATGGCGATTAATGGTAGAAAAAAACTAGGAGTCGATGTCTGCGTATCATTTACCGGGAATGCCGGTCCAACGAAAGAAGAAGGGTGCGCTCCAGTCGGAAGGGTGAATATGTGCATCGCGACAAAATACGGAATCATTGAAATGCAAGCCGACTTTGATTTGTCTCGTAACGAGTTGAGAGAAGCTTGCGTTGACGCCATGTTTGATCGTTTGATCGCGATTTTTGAAGATTAAATGGCTTTATTTGAAATTAATCGTCTATTAATAATTGAGGAGTGAAAATATGGCAAAAAAAGAAACCGAACAAATAACAGGCAAGGATAAAGACGCAGCCCTTGAAGCGGCTTTGCGCTCAATCGAGAAAGCCTATGGTAAAGGCTCTGTAATGAGAATGGGCGAAAAACCACATGTTGACATGGACGTGATTCCTTCAGGCTCCCTTTTGCTGGATCAAGCAATCGGTATTGGTGGATATCCAAAAGGTAGAATAATTGAGATTTTTGGCCCTGAATCATCAGGAAAAACAACTCTCGCCCTTCATGCTGTAGCCGAGGCTCAGAAAAAAGGAGGAAGAGCTGCTTATGTTGATGCAGAGCATGCCATTGACCCAGAATATGCAGCCCATTTAGGGGTTGACATAAATGAGCTTATTTTGTCCCAGCCTGATTCTGGAGAACAAGCCTTGGAAATTGTCGAAATGCTTGCTGAAAGCGGTGCTATCGACGTAATAGTTGTTGATTCTGTTGCCGCATTGGTCCCTCAGCAAGAACTTGATGGCGTAATGTCTGATAACCAAGTCGGGCTTCAAGCAAGGCTTATGTCGAAAGCCATGCGTAAATTGGCGGGTATTTTAAGCAAAACAAATTGTTTGGTTATATTCATTAATCAACTTCGTGAAAAAGTTGGCGTGATGTATGGAAACCCGGAAACTACTACGGGCGGAAGAGCGCTTAAATTTTACGCTTCAGTAAGAATCGACATTCGTCGCCAAGATGCGATAAAACTTGGCACGAACATTATCGGAAATAGCGTTCGCGTTAAAATAGTCAAAAATAAAGTGGCCCCTCCATTTAAGAGCTGCTCAATTGATATAATCTATGGTCAAGGGATTTCCAAAGAAGGCGAAACTGTTGATTTGGGCGTTCAATTTGGTTTTGTTCAAAAGACTGGCAATTGGTACGACATAAATGGTGAAAAAATTGGCAATGGTCGCGAAGCTGCTAAATCATATTTCCATGATAACCCAGAGAAAATGGAAGAGATCAATGCCAAAATTCGTGAAACCTTTAGATCCGGCGATGGCTCGTTAACGGAAACGGCGGAATGAGCTGCTCTTTTTAACTACCACACGTTAAGTAATGCCTATTTGATTCGCTCACGGCATTACTTTTTCTTTGTGATTTTGAATTATTTAAGAAGATTTTTCAATCTTTTACTGCAAAACAATTTTAACAATCTGGTTAAAAATCTTTTAGATATGCGGAGTAATTTAAAATATTGTCTTCTCTATTTTGAAATTGAACTTATAATGTATTAGTACTGAGAAAGTACTACCCATAGATTTTGGGAGCTTTATTATCGGATAGAAATCCGTCAAATAAAATTATTCTAAAAACGCAGTGATATTTTGTCTTTACTATGGATAAGGTCTATTCTCGTATGCTTTTAATGAGGAGTTTAATATGTTATTTTTACAAACAACCGGATTTGATTGGTGGTGGCTATTAATCATCGGAGTTCTTTGTCTTTTCGTTGGTGCTGCAGGGCTTTTTGCCTTGATGCATTTCTTTGGGAAGAAGAAGGTTTCATCTGCTCAAAAAGAATCCAAACAAATAATTCGTGAAGCCGAAGTTAAGGCTGAACGCATAACGAAAAACGCTCAAATCGATGCAAAACAAACGACTTTCGAGATGAAACAACAAGCGCAAAACGAAATTAGGCAAATGAAACAAGAGGCACAGCTTCAACAATCTAAATTAGACGCAAGGGAAGACGCCATTGATGCACGTGATAACGCATTGATTGCAAAGGAAAATTCTTTAGATCAAAAGAACGATCTTCTTAATAAGAAAATCGCTGAAAACGATAAAAAAAGCAAAGATTTAGACGAAAAAATAGATGGGATTCTTGCCGAGCTTGAAAAGGTATCAGGCATGTCTGTTAAAGAAGCTCACGATGAGATCATGCAACGTGTTGAAAGCAAGATGCAAGTCGAGATTGCCCAATTCATCAAAAACGCTGAAGATGAAGCCAATGACCAAGCTGAAACGAAGGCTAGAGATATTCTTTCCCTTGCTTGCGATAAATATGCCCAAGACGTCGTTACTGAACGCTCTGTAGCCGTTATCGCCTTACCAACCGATGAGTTGAAAGGAAGAATTATAGGGCGCGAAGGAAGAAACATCCGTGTTTTAGAGCAAACTTTAGGTGTTGATTTGGTTGTTGATGACACCCCTGAGGTAATTACGGTTTCTTGCTTCAATCCTATAAGGCGCGAAATCGCAAAACGCACTCTCGAAATATTGGTTAAAGACGGAAGAATTCAACCAGGAAGAATCGAAGAGCTTGCCGCTAAATGCAAAACTGAAGTCGATAATGATTGCTTCAAAGCCGGACAAGATGCGGTTAATCGTTTAGGCTTAGTCAAAGTAAATCGTGAACTCATCGCTCTTCTTGGGAAACTTAAATATCGTACGTCTTTTGGCCAAAACGTTTTGGACCATTCCATAGAAGTTGGATATCTTTGCGGAATTATGGCTGCGGAATTGGGTCTTAACCAAAATTTAGCCCGTCGAGCAGGGCTTTTCCATGATGTTGGGAAAGCTATTGATTACGAACAAGAAGGAAGCCACGCTTCTCTTGGCGCTTCCTTAGCACGTAAATTCGGCGAAAACGAAGTTGTTGTCAATAGCATTGAAGCCCATCATGGAGACGTGCCTTGCACAAGCGTGATTGCTCACTTGGTTATTGCTGGTGATACGCTTAGCGCTGCACGTCCTGGCGCAAGAAGCGAGACACTTGAAACTTATACTAAGCGAATCACTCAACTTGAGGATATCGCCAAAGAGTTCGATGGCGTTCAACAAGCTTATGCCGTCCAAGCTGGGCGCGAAATTCGCGTGATGGTAATTCCTGAAAAGGTATCAGACGCAGAAGCAATAAAAATGGCCCAGCAAATGCGCGATAAGATCGAAAGCACGATGACGTATCCAGGAACGATAAAAGTTTCAATCATTCGCGAATATCGTGCTGTGGAAACGGCAAAATAATGCGCATTCTCTTTTTTGGAGACATAGTTGGTAGAGTGGGCCGCAACGCGGTCCATCTTTCCATTCCTAGGCTTCGTAGCAAATATAATGCAGATTTTGTAATCGTTAATGGAGAAAACGCCTCCCATGGCAAAGGTCTTTTGGAAAAACATTATCGTGAATTGCTTGAATCTGGAGCCGATTGCGTAACGCTTGGAAACCATTGGCATTCTAAACAGCAAATTGACAATTATATCGATGAGGCCGATTGTTTGGTTAGGCCTCTTAATTTGCTCAATTATTCGCATGGTTTGGGAAGCGTTGAATTTGAAGTGAACGATCTTCCAATTCGCGTTACGAACATCTTGTGTCAATCGTTCATGAACGAAATTGTCGATTCTCCTTATGATTCTCTTAAACAATTGTTGATAGCCAATCCAGAACCAGCTATTCATATAGTTGATTTACATGGCGAATCAACTTCGGAAAAACAAATCTTTACTTATGAGTTTCAAGGCCTTTTAACAGCCGTGATAGGAACGCATACGCACGTCCAGACAAATGATGCTAAGATTCTTAGCGGTGGGACCGCTTTTATGGCTGATGTAGGAATGTGTGGCGATCCAGATGGAGTTATCGGTTTTGAGAAACACTCTGTTATGAATAAAATTGTCGATCGGGGGACTGGCGCTTTTAAACTTGACGAAAACGCTAGAATGATGGTTAATGCCGTTTTAATCGATGTCGATGAGGAAACGTTTGAAGCCGTTAAAATTACGCCGATATCTCAATTGGTAGAAAGATAAAAGATATGAAGAAAGTTATTTATGAAAACGTCGCATCACAAAAGGATGCCGCCAAGCGCCCGGAAGTGGAACGCTATTTATCGAAAAACGAAGTCTCTCCAATTCTTAAAAATTTTGCCGATGGGCGTTACTTTTATATTCGAACATATGGTTGCCAAGCGAATATTCGCGATGAGGAAATAATGGCTGGATATCTTAGTCAAGCCGGATTTAAGAGAACCTCTGATCCAAGAAAAGCTAATCTAGCAATCATCAATACATGTGCCGTAAGGGAGAATGCCGAAGATAAGGTTTATGGTGAGATTGGATCATTTAAAGCCAATAAAGATGCCGATAAGGATTTCATGCTCATTCTTGCCGGGTGCGTTATGGATGAAAATGATGTGGCTCAAAAATTAATGGGAACCTACCCTTGGATCACTCTTGTCATCGGAACTCATGACATTAGCAAAATAAACGAATTGCTTACTTCTTCTTTGGAGAAAAAAGCTTCCATCGTTTCGGTGCGTTCCTTTGCTTCGGAAGTCGTAGAAAACATGCCTTCCGTACGCCTTAATTCTTATCAAGCTTTTGTTAACATTTCTTATGGCTGCGATAAATTCTGCACCTATTGCATCGTTCCTTATACAAG